>CANQJU010000001.1 GCA_947624315.1 uncultured Bacilli bacterium
CCGGATTCATAATACAACGTGGATCATAATATCTAATTAAAAAGCCTTCACCTAATGCTCCAATGGCTCCATTTGATCCCTTTGGTAAAAAATCACCAACAGGAGAAACATCAACTGTAATAAATAAATCAGGCTTAATCATTTGACTAGATGTTTGTCCACCACGTAAACCAACTTCTTCTTGAACTGTTCCTCCACAATACAATGTATTAGGATGATGCATATTTTTAGCTTCTTTTAAAACTTCTAGGGCTACTCCACATCCTAAGCGATCATCCCAAGCTTTTGAAACTATTTTTTTACCATCTGCCATAATATAATAATTATTGACAGGTGTGATTTGTTGACCAATTTTAACCCCAAGTTTTTCAACCTCTTCCTTACTACTTGCTCCAATATCAAGTAGTAAATCATCAAAACTTACGGAACTATCTTTACTAATGTGAGGAGGTGTAGCTCCTATAACACCTTTAACTAATTCTCCACTAGCAACAGTTATTTGCATATTTTGACTTAAAAATACTTCTGGTTTAACTCCACCAATAGGAATCATACGAATAAAACCATTGTCAGTAATACCCGTAACCATTGCTCCAACTTCATCCATGTGCCCACAAACCATAACAACGGGTTCATCACTTTTTCCTCTTAAGACACCAAAAACACTTCCCAAGCGATCGCAAACAACTTCATCAGTATGTTTTTTTATCTCTTCAGTCATAAATTGGCGAACAGCTTTTTCATGACCAGATACACCATTTAAGTTAACAAGCTTCTCATATAGAGCCATTCTTTCTCTAGTATTCATCCTTTTTTCCTCACTTTCATATAGTAAATTATTTGACCTTGCTTAACGAATTTTTCCTCATATTCAGTCATTATAATATCATCTTTATCACTATGTAAATCCAAACTTATTTCTTCAAATTGCCATTTTGCTTCATTAAACTTCATTATACTATACTCAAACAAATGGCGATTATCGGTTTTCATTTCGATAACTCCATCATCTCTTAAAATATTTTCATAAATTTTTAAGAAGTTTTCCGAAGTTAATCTTCTTTTAGCATGACGTGTTTTGGGCCATGGATCGCTAAAATTCAAGAAAATTTTATCAATTTCTTTTTGCGAAAATACTTCTTCTAAAACTAAAGCATCACAATTTATCATTAAAAGATTATCTAAATTATCAACTTTAGAAGCAGCTTTATAGATAACACTATCGCTTAATTCGCATCCAATATAATTTATATTAGGGTTTTTTATCGCATTAGCAATAATAAAATTACCTTTACCCATACCTATTTCTAAATAAATCGGATGATTATTTTTAAACTCTTCATGCCATTTTCCTTTTTTATCTTTAAAATCAAAAACAATTAATCCCTCATATTTTTTGATTTTTTCATCAATATTTTTAATTCTTCTCAGTCTCATTTTATTTTACCAAATTATACAAAGCTTCACTAATTATAGCACAAGCTACTAACATTTTATCAAGACTAATGCACTCATTTTCTTGATGAGCTAACTCCTCTTCATCAGGGAAAAGAGTTCCAAAGGCTACACCTTTTTTCAAAGCACGAGCATATGTTCCTCCTCCAATTGTCTTTAATGGAGTTTTAGAATCATTAGTATATTTAATATATGCTTGATGTAAAAGGGCAATATCACTATCTTCTTTATTAATATAATGAGGTTTTTTATCTTCCTTTAAATCAAGTTTCAAATTATATTCACTTAATAACTTATTCCAAGTTTTAAAGAAATTATCTTTATCAAAGTTAATTGGATAACGGAAATTTAAACCTAGCTTTGAAGATTTATTATCAATATTAATAATTGCCACATTGCAAGTTAAATCTCCCATTTCTTTATCAGTAAAATTCAATTTCATATCTTCAAGTCTTGATGATTTTAAATATTTATTAACAAATTGAATCAATTCATTATTGGAAATTTGGCTTAAAAAATCACAAGCTTTAATAATTGCATTACTACCATTGCGTGGTTCCATAGCATGAGCGCTTTTACCTAAGAACTCATAAACCCCTTTTTCTCTTTTACATGAATTATTATAAGAAACATATTTATTAAACTCATCGGTTAAATCATCACTATATTCCATTTTAACATTATCGCAAACAACATTGTATCTACTTCCACCTTTTAAAGAAATCAACTTTTTATCTTTATTATCACCTAAAATATCAAAAGTCATAATTCCTTTTTCTCCATATATAATAGGAAAATCAGCATCAGGAGAAAAACCAAAATCAGGCATTTCACAAGTTTCAAAATAGCGATTTATTCCTCGCCATGATGTTTCTTCATCAGTTCCTAAAATTAAACGAATTCTTTTATTCGGTTTTATTCCTAAATCTTTTAAAAGTCTTAATGCATAAAGGGAAGCAATTGCAGGGCCTTTATCATCACTAGTTCCACGCCCATACATTTTACCATCTTCAATATGTCCAGAAAAAGGAGGATAAGTCCAAGTCCCATCAGCGGGAACAACATCAACATGGCATAAAACTCCAATAATCTCTTCACCTTCACCATATTCAATATGGCCAGCTACATGATCAACATCTTTTACTGAAAAACCATATTTGCGACCTAAATCTAAAATATAATCTAAACTATCTCTAATACCTTGTCCAAAAGGAGCTTCTTTATCATCGGGATGTTCTTCTAATACACTTGGTATTTGAATAAACTTCTGCAAATCACAAATAAACTCTTTTTCATATTTTTTTATATCTTTTAAAAAGTCCATATTTATTCTCCTTATTTAGTACTTTTAACAATAAAATATTAATTTATTATATCACTTTTTATACTACATTACAATTATTATGTCTTTTAATTATTGGGATTATTAACAACTCCAATAAATAGGGGAATTTCATTTTTATCCTTAATAATATAAATAAAAGGATGATTCAAAATAAACTCTTTTTCAACAATCGGTAAGCACATTCTCATAATGCTAGTGGAAGTAACGCTAGCAGCGGTAATTCCTTTTTCATTAAATTCTATCCCCACATTTTGTTTAAACTCATTAACATATAAATTCTTTCCCAATTTATTTAAACTATCATCACAAGAAAAAATCTTATTAACCTGGCATTCCTTTAAGGCATCTTTTAAATCATATTCCTTATTATATTTAAATTGCGGAACACTCAAAGATATTTAACCTTGTTTTAAGTCTTTAGTTATTTCATCAATTGAAACATTAATTTCTTTTTTAGGCATTATATAAGTAATAGTATTATCATTTTCTAAATTATCGCATACAACTAGATAATCCTCTGTTTCTTTATATAATGAAAAAATATTATGTTCCATAAAGTCACATGTAACTTGACCATTAATTAAATAGAATTTATCTTTTAATGTATGGGTAAATGGCTTTGCCCAATTTTCTTTATAATATAAAGTACTCAATATTAAAATACAAGTTTTTCTATCAATCTTAAAATTATCTTTAGATAGTTTTAATAATCCCTTAGTATAATTATTTATCCATAATATTATTTTTTCTTTATCAAGATACAATGATTTTACTTTAAATAGCTCTAACATATACTCTTTAGTCCTTCTTATAAAATCATCATAAATACAAATATCACTATTCACAAATAATCCATTATGTAACTCTACTTCTCCCGATTCATTTTTATAATTGCATAGCCTTAAAGCACTAATTAAACTTTCTCTTATTTTACTATAGTCAATATCTAAAAAGGAAACTAACTCTTTATATACATCACTACTTGCCCCTTCAAGCAATAAACCTAAAGTCATATAAAAACTAATTGGAGAAAACAAATGATTGTCTTTCTTATCAAAGAGATGTTTTATCATTTTAGATGTTATTAAATTAATGCTTTGAAGAAAGTCATTGTTAACAATATATTTATCCATAATCTATCCTCTAACTATTCCATTTTTAACAATAATTTTATTAATTTTTTTAACATATTTACGATAATTATTTCCCAAAGCAAAAGTGAAATTGTCATTCATATATGCTCTTTTAAATTTACGATTAATTAAATAGAAAACAGCAACAATTGAAGTATTATCAAAATAAACCAATTCTCTTTCTAAAAAAACATCATTACATTCACCAACAATTATAATTGTTTTCCATTTAGTGAAAGAGTTATTGCTAGTTTCTTCACTAATACGATTTAATATAAGCGGTATATTATTTTTACTAATCACTTCATCAATAAATAACAAATACTTTTTCTTATCTAGTTCATAATAACTAGTATTATCTATTCTTTTTACTAAAGGATATTTATTAATTAATAGTTCTTTTATATCTTCCATATAGTTCTCCAATATTTCTGTTTATTATATTCCTATTATAACATTTTTATAAAAGCTAGTGCAATTCTTTTTAAAAAACTCTCTAAAAATAGAGAGTTTAAAATCATTTATTATTTAATAATTTATCATTAAATTCGAAAAATTCTTGACGATAGCGTTCGTTATCAACAAAATAACTCCATCCATGATCAGCATTAGGAAAAGTAATCAATTTTATGTCACTAGGGTTTGCTTCATATATTGCTTTACTCATATAACAAGGAACAAATCCATCCGCTTCGCCATGTATTAATAATATAGGTACATGAGCGTTTTTAACAGTTTCTACTGCTCCCTTATCATTTAAATCAAAATGACCAAAAAGTGCTACTCCTATTTTAAGGAAAAAGTATAGACATTTTGGAATATGATTAGCTTTAAAGACAGCATAAATAATTTCTTTAGGTGAAGAATATGGGCAATCAGCACTGATACCTATAACGTTTTGGGGTAAATTTAATCCCAAAGCCATTAGAACAATAGCAGCTCCCATAGAAATTCCTCTTAAAATTATTTTGGTATCTTCTCCAAAGCGATCAATAACGTAGTTAACCCAAGAAAGGCAATCATACTTTTCTTTAACTCCTAAAGTAATGGTATGGCCTTCACTTCTTCCACTAGCTCTTTCATCAATCAATAATAAGTTCTGTTCACTTTCTAGTACCAGTAAACTTCCCCCACAAAAATCACGGGTTGCAAAGCCCCGATAGCCATGAAAGCAAATATTTACTGGAGCATTATCTTTAACATGATAATATCTACCAAAAAGTTTCAAACCATCATATGATTTAATGTATACTTCTTCATATGGAATTGCTTCTACTTTTTTTATTAAGTTTGTTACTTCATCTGAAGTAGTAATATATTTTGTTGACATTTTATGACTTGGTTTAAATTGACCATAAAAAGCCAAATAATAAAACAGAAAAGAAATAAGCAAAATAAGTAAAAGTAATCCAATAACTATAGAACAAATTATTATATATACCATATTATTTCTTCTTAACGCTTAAGGTTACCTTTTCACCATTCAAATCCCATTCTTTAGTAAAACCATCTAATGGTTGATATAAAACTTCATCAGCTAATAAATCAGATTGAATTTCTTGAATATTTTTTTGAACAATTTCTTGAATTTTATTATTGTTAACAACAGATAACAAAATATGATCAACTACTTCAAAACCTGCATCTTTACGCATTGTTTGAACTTTACTGATTAATTCTCTAACCATACCTTCTTCAAGCAACTCTTCATTAAGATTGATATCTAAAACAATTGTAATGTCTTTATCAGATGCAGTTTCAAATCCTTCTTTTTGTTTAACTTCGATTAATAAATCTTCGCTTGTTAAAAGGACTTCTTCGCCTCCAACAACCAATTTATAGCAATCATTTTTATTTAATTCGTTAACAATTTCATTGCCATCAGTTTTTAATAAAGCTCCTTGAACTTGTCCAATTAATTTACCAAGTTTAGGTCCTAATACTTTAAAGTTAGGTTTAACGATATATGATGTGAATTCAGAAACATCATTTGTAAAGACAACTTCTTTAACGTTTAATTCATTTTCAATTATTTCTTTAAAGTATGTTGGTAAGTTCTTAGCTTTAACATAAATCTTACTCAAAGGTTGACGATTTTTAATATTACTACTATTACGAGCATTACGTCCTAATGTAACAACATCTAGAGCTTCATCCATATGAGCTTCTAATTTTTTGTCGATTAACTTTTCATCATATTCAGGGAATGAACATAAATGAATACTTTCTGGAGCATCTTTATCAATGCTACGAACAAGATTTTGATATATTTCTTCACTAATAAATGGAAGCATTGGGGCAATAGTTTTAGCAAGAGTAACTAATGTTGTGTATAAAGTCATATAAGCATTAATCTTATCTTGAGGCATACCACCAACCCAATATCTTTCACGAGAGCAACGAACATACCAATTGCTCAACTCATCAATAAAATCTTGAATTACTCGAGAAGTTTCTGTTATCTTATAATCATTAAGATTTTCATCAACAGTCTTAACCAATGTGTTAAGTTTAGAGATTAACCACTTATCCATTATTGATAATTTGTCATATTCTAATTTATATTTTGTGGCATCAAAATTATCAATATTTGCATATAAAACAAAGAAAGCATAAGTATTCCATAGAGTTCCCATTACTTTTCTTTGTCCTTCTGTAACAGCTAAACTATGGAAACGATTAGGTAACCATGGAGCACTATTAGAATAAAAATACCATCTAATAGCATCAGCACCATATGTTTCTAAAGCTTCAAATGGGTCTACCGCATTTCCTTTTGATTTACTCATCTTTTGTCCATTTTCGTCTTGTACATGTCCTAAGACAATAACGTTCTTATATGGAGCTTTATTAAAGATTAATGTTGAAACGGCAAGTAAAGCGTAGAACCATCCACGAGTTTGGTCAACAGCTTCACTAATGAAATCAGCTGGGAATGTAGCTTCAAATTTATCCTTATTTTCAAATGGATAATGCCATTGAGCAAAAGGCATTGAACCAGAATCATACCAACAGTCAATAACTTCTTTAACTCTCTTCATTTCTTTTCCACATTTTGGACAAGTAATTGTTACTTGATCAATATATGGGCGATGAAGTTCAATATTATCAGGACAATTTTTACTCATTGATTTCAATTCTTCAATTGAACCTATAGAGTGACGATGTCCGCATTCACACTCCCAAATATTAAGAGGAGTTCCCCAATAACGGTCACGACTAATACCCCAGTCTTGAACGTTATTTAACCAATCGCCAAAGCGACCTTTTCCGATACTTTCAGGAATCCAATTAATAGTATTATTATTTCTAATCAAATCATCTTTAACTGCTGTCATATTAATAAACCAAGCTTCACGAGCATAGTAAATTAATGGTGTATCGCATCGCCAGCAGAATGGATATGAATGTTCAAATGGAAGTATTTTAAATAAAAGATTCTTTTCTTTTAAAGCCACAAATACTTCTTTATCGCAATCTTTACAGAACATTCCTTTCCATGGAGTTTCTTCAGTCATTTCTCCTTTGCTATTAACAAGTTGTAAAAATGGCAAATCATATTTACGACCAACAATAGCATCATCAGCACCAAAGGCTGGAGCAATGTGAACTATACCAGTTCCATCAGTTAATGTAACATAATCAGCACATGTTACATAGTATCCTTTTTTATCAAGCTTTTTGAAAGCAAATAAAGGTTCATATTCTTTATATTCTAATTCTTTTCCGGTAAAGCTTTCTAAAACTTCATATTCTTGATCTTTTAATATGCTTTCTAATAAAGCTTCCGCTAAAATATAATTTTCATTTTCACATTTAACTCTTACATATTTCTCTACAGGATTAACACAAAGAGCAACATTTGATGGTAAAGTCCAAGGAGTTGTTGTCCATGCTAAAAAATAAGTATTATCAAAATCCTTAGCCTTAAACTTAGCAATGACAGACTTTTCTTTAACATCTTTATATCCTTGAGCAACTTCATGACTAGATAATGGTGTACCACATCTAGGACAATAGGGAACAATCTTAAAGCCCTTATACAACAAACCTTTTTCATAGATTTGTTTTAAGCTCCACCAAACAGATTCAATATAAGTATTTTCATAAGTAACATATGGATTTTTCATATCTGCCCAAAAGCCAACAGTTTCACTAAAGTCTTCCCACATGCCCTTATATTTCCATACACTTTCTTTACATTCTTTGATAAATGGTTCTAGGCCATACTCCTCTATTTGTTCTTTACCATCAAGTCCAAGTTTCTTTTCAACTTCAATCTCAACTGGTAATCCATGAGTATCCCATCCAGCCTTTCGCAATACATTATATCCTTTCATTGTTCGGTATCGCGGAATCATATCCTTAATAACTCGAGTCAAGACATGTCCAATATGAGGTTTGCCATTAGCTGTTGGTGGACCATCATAAAAAGTATAACTTCTTTTGTTTTTGCCTAACTCAACACTTTTTTCAAAAATGCGATTATCCTTCCAAAACTTTTGGATCTCTTTTTCCCTTTCAACAAACTTTAAATCACTTTCAACTTTCTTGTACATGTTTTTCCTCCTAGTTTATAAAATAAAAATCTTTGCCCTGCTAAAAGGACAAAGATAACTTTGCTAACCACCTATTAAACATACATTTATATGTCCTTCTTATAACGGTGAAGCCTCCGTCATAACTTACTACTATTTCAGTTATGCTACTCCAAAGTGATTTTCTATTATTATTACTAAATATTAGGCTTTCACCATCCCTAATTCGCTTTGTTTTTTCACAATAATATACTCTCTTTATCAACGTATTTACCAATAGTTATTATACACTTTATTTTTTAAAAGTCAAGACAGCTTTTACTCATCATGAGCATTTTTTTCATTTAATGAAAATTCACACCCACAATACTCTTGTCGATATATATCATATTTCTTAGATAGTTCAATGGAATGTTTATATCCCTCACCTTTTTTAAAATTCGAATATAAAAACTGACACTTTTCATCTTGATTATTAACTCCTATTTCATTAATCCAATCACTATTTTTATATGGACTAATCGAAAGGGTTGTTGAAAAAAAGTCAAAATTATGCTCTTTAGCATATTCATAAGTTTTTTTAAGACGAAATTCATAACACTTATAACAGCGAATACTTCTTTCTCCTAAATTCTCTAAACCCTTAACATTTTCTAAATAAACGCTATAATCATCATCTATACTTTCAACTTTAATATTTAGATTCATTCTTTCGATTATTTTCTTTTGCTCATTTAACCTTTTAATAAATTCTTCATGAGGAAAAATATTAGGATTATAATAAAAAATGGTAATATCAAAATACTCATCTAATAAACACATAACATGGCTACTACAAGGTCCACAACAACTATGTAAAAGCAAAGTGGGTTTATGTTCATTATTTTTAACCTCATTTAAATATTTCAAAAATTCACTATAATTATTTATTGTTTTCATCAATATATTCCTCTAAATCTTTATATATAGAAAAAGATAATTCTGCTAAATGATATTTATCTTTTTCATTTTTAACATTGTACCACATAAATTTCAAGCTACATTCTTTAGCAAAATATCCATCAATTAAATAATCATTGCCAATAAAGATACTTTCTTCTTTATTTATTTCTAATTTTGATTTTTCAAAAAATAATAATGATGGTTTACGATAGCCAAAATCTGCGGAAGAATAAATATTTTTAAAATATTTATCTATTTGAAAATTATTTAAAGTTATTTTTAATAAATCACTTTCAAAAGTTGAATTACTATATAAATAAACATTTAAGCTATTTTTAAAACAATATTCTAAAAAATCTTTAGCATCATTATTAACACTATCATAAACATATTTTCTATATATATCTTCTTCTAATTCTTTTATACTCTTCTTATAAACAATTGCTAACTTACTAGATATATCTTTTAAATATTCACTAAAAGAAATCTCACAATTATTAATATCTCTTAAAGAATACTTTTTTTTAAATATAAAATAAGATAAAGATATAAATTCTTTCTTTTCTAATTTTACAGAAGAATTATCATATATATAAGATAAACATTCCTTAAAATCAAAACCTAAATTGTTAATTATTGTATTGCCTAAATCAATTAATATATTTCTAATCATAACACATTTATTATAATCAAAATATCTAAAAAGTCAAACAATTGCCATATCTTTTCATGCATATTTTCCTAAAGTATTGGAAATATTAATATTATCTATAAAGGAGGAAATTATGGATTTAGATATTAGAAAAGCAGTACTTGCTAATTTAAACAATTCAACATATGATGATGTTAGAAAAACAATCGATGATGCTCTAGCTACTCAAGAGGAAAAAGTATTACCCGGTTTAGGAGTTATGTTTGAAGTATATATGCACAATTGTTCGGAAGAAGAAAGAAGTCAAGTTGTTAGTAAAATTACTAAAGCACTTAATTAAAAAACTCATATCAAATGATATGAGATCACAAATTAATACAAAAAAAGAACTATTTATGTTATAATTAAACATGGTAAAACCTCCTAGCAGAGATATTTTACCATAGAAGTACTTAAGGTTGGATTCCTTTAGTACTTTTATTTTATTTTAAAGCATGAAAAAAGGGGCAAACCTAATTCATAGGTTTTTTAACAGCCCCTTATTTTATTTCTTTTAAAATTTTTTCAACTGTAAAACCAAAATAATCCATAGTAACCGAAGCATGTGCACTCTCACCAAAAGTATGCATATTGATTAATTTATCATCTGTTGATAAGTATTTATAATAATGCGTAGCATCACTTGCTTCGATAGCTACTTTGGCTATTTCTTTCGGTAAAACATCTTCTTTATATTCTTGATTTTGTTTATCAAAAAGATAGAAACTTGGCATGCTTACTACTCTTGTCCCAATGCTTTCTTTTTCTAAAGCGCAAGCAACATCTATAGCTAATTTCACTTCACTACCACTAGCTATTAAAATCTTTTGTAATTTCAAAGTTTCTTTTTTAATTATATATCCACCTTTAGCTAATTGATTTTCCTTTTCTTCTTTTCTTATATTTTCTACATCCTGACGTGTTAAAACTAAAACAGTCGGATTATTTGGTGAATGAAGATATACATCGTATGCTTCTTTCACTTCAATGCTATCACATGGACGTATAACATTCAAATTAGGAACACTTCTTAGCATTGTCAATTGTTCAATAGGTTGATGAGTTGGACCATCTTCCCCTACAGCAATCGAATCATGAGAGAAGATATATAAAACAGGAAGTTTCATTAAACTTGATAATCTAATAGCTGGTTTCATATAATCGCAAAAGACAAAGAAACCACCACAGAAAGGTTTAAAACCACCATGTAAGGCAAGTCCATTAGAAATAGCGGCCATGGCATGTTCTCTAACCCCATAAACTAAATTTCGACCTAAGCGATTATCTTTAGAAAAATCACCATCAATACCTTTAACTTTAGATGATGAAGCTAAATCAGCACTACCACCAATAAAGCGAGGATCTTTTTGACTTAATAATGTTAAAATCTCTCCACTACTAGCACGTGTAGCTTTCTTTTCACCAACTAAATAGTTAGGTAAATCTTTATGAATATCTATGTTAAAATCTCCATAGATTTGTTTATAGAATATATCATAATCATTATGATATTCATGTTGATATTTTTTTTCGTTTTCTTTTTCTTTATTATATATTTTTAAATTGTTCTCTTGATGTTTTTTATATAAATCATAAACATCACTACTAACACTAAAGGCTTCTCCACCCAATTCTTGACGGAATCTATGAACTTCTTCTTCAGGTAAAGGATTACCATGGCTTTTGTTACTATCTTCCCAACAAGATCCAGCACCAATTTTAGTTTTGATTTCAATTAGTGATGGAGACAATGATTTTTGAGCTTTTTTAATTGCTTTTAATATTTCTTCACAATCTCTACCATCTTCAACAAGATAATAACTAAATCCCATTGCTTGATATTTTTCTTTGACATTTTCGGTATTAGTCATAGAAACTTTTCCATCTAATTGAATATTATTAGAATCATACAAAATTATCAATTTTGATAATTGCAAATGTCCAGCTAAAGAAATAGCTTCTTGAGTAACTCCTTCTTGCAAATCACCATCACCACATAAGACATAAGTATAATGGTCGATAATCTTTACATCATCTTTATTATATTTATTTCTTAAATGGCTTTCAGCAATCGCCATACCCACTGCTTCAGGAATTCCTTGTCCCAAAGGACCGCTAGTAGCATCAACTCCCAAAGTAGCTTCTATTTCTGGATGTCCAGGAGTTTTACTTTTTAATTTTCGGAATTGTTTTAAATCTTCACACGTAATATCAAATCCAGCTAAATGCAAACTTGCATATAATAAACTGGAACCATGTCCCGCAGCCAAGACAAAACGATCGCGATTAATCCAATGAGGATCAAGAGGGTTAACCTTTAAAACCTTTGAATATAAAGTGTACATAATGGGAGCAGCTCCTAAAGCAATTCCTGGATGTCCACTTTTAGCCGCATTAATTTCTTCTAAAGATAATGTAGCTAAAGTTTTAATGGCTTTTTGATCAAGATTAGTCATTTTATTTCTCCATTAATTTATAAACATATTTAGCACGATCACTATATGAGGCTTTAACTAGATTGCCAACTAATAAAACACCAGTTGCACCTAATTCCTTTAATCTTTCACCATTAACCTTATCAATGTCTTGGACAGTAACAGTAATACGATTCATTTCTAGTTTAATCTCAAGAATATTTTCTTCTCCGCCATAAGCTTCATAAAAAATCATTCTTTGTTCAAGATCAACTCCTTCAGACTCTTCTATTTCATTGTGAGCTTTTCTTAATTGGCGACGATTTCTAACCAATTTAAAAATTGCAAATACAACTAAAACAGCAATAGGAATAACACATATAGCAAGTAGCATTAAAGTTATAGTTTGTCTATCCATTTTATCTCTCCTTCATATTTATATTAAAAAATATATTTTCTTTCTTATTTTATAATATTATACCACAATTATTTTTATTTGAGAAGATAATATTTTTTTCTTTTAATTCAATTATTTACTTAAAATATTTTTTCTTATTTAGAATATAATGATACTGGTGAATTGTTATGGATTATAAAAAAATATTAATATATATATTACTGGGGTTTATACAAGGAATTACTGAACCACTTCCCATTTCTTCTAGTGGACATATGGTTGTTTTAGAATATTTTTTACATATTTCTTTTTCTGATTTAAATTTTAAAATATTTGTAAATTTAGCTTCACTTTTAGCTATAATTATATATTATCGTAAATTTATTAGTAATTTAGTTTGCGGATGTTTTTTATATTTGTTTAAAAAAGACAAAAATAGAAAAAATGATTTTTTATACTTTCTATATATCGTAATAGCTTGCGTGCCATCAGGGATTTTTGGAATATTTTTAAAAGATTATATTGATAGCCAATTATCTAACATTTTAACTGTTACTATTTCCTTTTTTATTACTAGTATTGTTCTTTTTATTATTCATAATTTATCACTTAATAAAAATAAAAAGGAACTTAATTATAAAAAAAGCTTAGCAATTGGAAGTTTCCAAATTGTTGGTTTAATTCCTGGTATTAGTCGTAGTGGTATTACATCTTTAGGAGGATTATTAAATAAATTATCACTAGATGAAGCATTACGATTTTCCTTTATGATGTATATCCCCACAAGTCTCGGAGCTTTAATCTTAAGTATTCCCTCATCTAACATATATAAAAGTTTTAATATATCCTATTTTTTATCTTTTTTAACAAGCTTTATCGGTACTTATATTGGTTTAGTTTTATTTTTTCATTTAGTAAAGAAAGAAAACTTTAAATATTTTGCTATTTACTTACTTATTCTATCAATTATACTTTTAATATTTATTTAAAAAAAGGGTTATTATCTATACAAAAAAACACCTCATTTCATAAATTATTAATGAAAGTGAGGTGTTAAGATATGGCTTGTTGCAACACAAATAATAACAATAACAATAATAATGTTCAACCTACTAATGGTTCTTATATTTATCAAACAGTTGTAAAAATTGATCAACTACAAAAAGAAGCAACTATGCAAAGTTTGTGTGAAGGTTGCGATGCAACTTTAATGGCACAAATTTATAACACAAAACCAGTTTCTTTTATTCTTTGTAGCGGTGAATTATTTACAGCTACAACTCCTGATACAGCTGCTACAACTACATCTGTATTTAGAATTGAAGATGTCCGCCAAGATTCTGTTGTTTTACGTCTTATTGATACAACTACAACTCCTGACGAACCTACTTGTACAAATTACACTGTAATCTTCTGTTTGAACTGTGCATGTGGCTTACAATGCTTCCAACCTATTTGTTGTGAAAAATGTACAGGTGCATGTAATAATGCAGCGGCAGCTTAAAAACGAATAATGGAGATGTATGATATTTTATCGATATCTAAATCTATGCTTTCGCTATCAGTAATATATACTTTTAAAATGTTTTGTAATCGATAGTATGGTATACCTTCAATAACATCACCATCATACAAAATATGGCAATAGACAGGTCGCTTTTTATTATACATCTCAATTATGTTTTTTATTTTGTTTTCATCAATTTGTTCTTTAGAAACAATATTTTCATTTATTTTATTTATTGTTTTAGGATTGCGACTATCATACACAACTTGTTCATTTGATTTTTCAATCTTTGAACTTGCTGAATTAATAAACATTAGTGGTCCTTTTTCACTCAACATAAAATATCACCCAAGTATATATATGACTTGAGTGATATTTTTATGTCTATTTACTATTTTTTTGATAAATTATCTTTAAACCTTCTAATAATAAGTTTTCATCATAAATGACTTTAGATTCCAATGAATCAAGAACAAATCTTGCTTCTCCACCAGTAATAACAACTTGAGATTCTCCTTGTTCTTTTTGTATTTTTTTAACTAAGCCATCAATACATGATGCCATTCCATAAGTCATTCCACTTTGTAATGATGTTATAGTGTCATTCCCAACAACATTCTTTGGTCTTTCAATTCCAACCTCTTCTAGTTTAGAAGCTCTTTGGAACAAAGCATTATATGAAGTTTTTATACCAGGTAATATAACACCGCCTAATAATTCTTTCTTACTATTTACATAGCATATGCTAATAGCTGTTCCCATATCTATAACAATAACTGGGCATTGATATTTATTGACAGCTGCAACGGCACCAACAAGGATATCAGCTCCTAATTGTTTAGGATTTTCAAGGCGAATATTTATGCCATTTTTAACACCAGGCCCAACAAACATAACTTTCTTATTAAAGTATTTATCAAAAGCTTTTTCAATAATACGATCAATTTGAGGAACAACACTAGAAATGATTATTCCTTCAATGTTTTCACTTTTAAAATTTGTAGCATCAATTAATTGTCTTAATTTTACACCATATTCATCAACTGTTTGATAAATATTTGTTTGTAAACGAAATGATTCTAAAAGTTCATCATTTTTATAAATTCCTAAAACTATATTTGTATTTCCTATATCAATACAAATAATCATATTATCACTTCCTCATATATATTTTATCATATGAACTTATTTTTGAAAATAGATAAACATCATTTTTTGATTAAAAAAGAGTTGATTTTAATAAACCAACTCTTATTTTTATCCTATTATTTTATATTAGTTTCTTTTCTTTCTTAAAACGAATACTAATCCAAATGCAGTTAATAGATAGAATACATATTGGATTGCACTAGCACCACAACTGCATCCACCATCTGGTTTTGGCTCTGGTTCTGGCTCAGTAGTTCCAGGGTTTTCTTCGCCTTCAACAGTAAATGTTACTTTACTAGATAAATCAGAATCTTCTGCATCACCACTAGCGATTGCTTTAACTTGAATATCATGATTTCCTTCAGCAAGATTGAATTTAGATAAATCAACTGTTAATGAAGTTGTTTCACCTAATTTATTATTGCCTTCATAGATTTCATATTTTGAAGCACCTTCAACAGCTTCAATAGTTAAAGTATTACCGTTTAAAGAAATCTTAGGAGCAGGAAGCTTACCAGCAGGTTCTGGAGCATCTCCACCAGTTACTGTAATAGTAACAGTAACTTTAGCATCTGTGCCTTCAACGCTAACTGTAATCTTACAACTACCAGCAGCAACAGCTGTTACTGTACCATCTTGGGCAACTGTAGCAACTCTTTGATTATCACTTTCATATGCTAATTTTCCACTAGGATCTGCAGTTGCTTCAATTTTAGCAGTATCGCCAGCTTTTAAAGTGAATGAATCTTGTTTAACAGTTAATTTTTGTTCAACTTTAGCATTGCCAAATGGGATTGTTGCAAGAAGAACTTCTGAACCATCAGCTTTAACAACACCTTTTAATTCAACAATTCCATCACCACTAACACAGCTAGGATCTTTTAATGTATATGATTTCTTATCAGCAGTAAATTCATCTTTTAATTCACCATTAACATAAACATTAACTTTGCTGAATAGATGAGCTTTAATATCACTTGGATTAAGTGAGAAGTAAGCTGTACCACCACGAATATTTAACTTAGGATCCTTATATGTTCCATAGTCAATAGTAGTCTTAAAATCAATATTCTTTGTTTCACTAGTTCCATCATTAAATTCAACTTTTACTTTATATGAATATGATGTATCAGCTGTTAATTTAGCAATTTCACCAGTTAATTTATTATAAGAATGAACGAAATATTTATTAACTTCTGCATCAGAGCTATCTAAAACTGTAACATATTTAGCAGCACCAACAAAATCTTTACTCCATGAAACGATTGCTTTTGTTGAATCAGTTTCAGAAACTTCGATTTTAACAGAGTCCATTAATGCTTGTTTATCATAAGATGTGCTTTCTTCAAATGGTCTTTGAGCAAAGAATGTTGTTGAATCAATTAAATTGTCTTCATCATCATATGCCCAGAATTGTAAACCTTGAGTAGTAACTTTAACTAAGCAATAACCACCAGCATGTTTTTTATCACCATTGTGTGCATTATGAGCATCATCTACGTTAACATAGTTTTTAGGCATCTTGTCTTGACCGCTTCTTTGGAAGCCATCAACTTTACAAGAACCACGTCCATAGTCATGGTTATGTCCTGAGAAGAAAATATCAACATCATATTCTCTAAATAGTGGATCCCATTTTTCAATAACGATATCACTATCACCACTTCCCCATGCAGGACGATGGCATTGAACGATTAAATATTGATGTGGAACAGTTTCAACTACTTCTTTAAACCACTCAGTTTGTTCATCATAGTGATTAACATCTTCACTATCTAAAGTGATAAATAATACACTATTCCATTTGAACCAATAAATACTTTCAGTAAATCCATCAGGATGGTTTTTAGGGAAATTATACATACCATCTACAGCATAAGGTTTATCAGCTTTCTTAGGGATTGTATAATCATGGTTACCAGTTGTAGCAGCAAGTGGAGTCATTGTCCACAAATCCATATCAAATAACCAACGCCAATATTGAACTTTATCACCATCATTAACCATGTCACCACAGCCTAATGTAAGTTCAATATCTAATCCTAATTTCTTAGCATGTTCTAATGCTTGAGCCATTAAACCATTAGCAGTACCTAAAGCAACACCTTCAGTATAAACTTGAGGGTCAGCCATAACTAAGAATGAGAATAATCCATCATTACCTGCAGTCTTGAAATAACGAGTTTCAGAGAAATTAGTTGCTCCTACTCGATACATATATTCTGTTGCAGGTTCCAAATTTGTTGCATATGCTTCACAAACTTTAATAGCAGATTTGTTCATTGGAGCGCCGCTATCATCAAGATATTGTAATGCATAATCTTCAGTATCTGGAAAAACATCATGATAAGCTGCACATTCTGGAGTAACTTTTATAGCTTTATCAAAGTTTCCATCAGCTTTTTTAGCAATTTCAACAACTACGCCTTCAACAGATGTATGAAAACTAAAATTCATTTGTGTTGAAGCGTCTTCCCCTGGGCTAGCAATTAGTAAATCAACATCACCCAATTCAGCTCTATCATATGCTTTTACTCTTAAATTAAGACAAAGAGCAAAGAACATAATGAATGAAGCCACTGTAAATAATAGAACCTTCTTCTTCATTTTTTCCTCCTTATAAATATAAGAGCCAACAAAAATGTAAGCCCTTACTCTATACATGTATATTTTAACACATACTCATATTAAAAATCAAGTTTTTTGTACTAAATCGCATAACAATTTTTAACACTTTTAATAATAAAAAAAATGAGCTATTAAAATAGCTCAAATATTTTTATTTATGCACGAGAGCAGTATTTGCCTTCATTTGTATTAACGATGACTTTTTCACCAGCTTCAATAAATAAAGGAACTAAAATCTTATAACCTGTTTCTAAAGTTGCTCCTTTTTGAGCGTTTTGAGCTGTATTTCCTTTTACATTAGGATCACATTCAACAACTTCAAGTTCAACTTTTTCAGCAAGCATAATTCCCAATATTTCTCCTTCAAAGTCAATAATTGTTACTTCCATACCTTCAACTAAAAAATTCTTTTCCCATTCTAATCTTTCATTAGGAATTTCGATTTGTTCATATGTTTCCATATCCATGAAAGCACAATCAGTACCAGAGTCATACAAATATTGCATCTTTTTCTTTTCGATAATAGCATTTTCAATTTTAATACCATTAGCAAAAGCAAATTCTGTAGTTGCTCCAGTTCTTAAATTTTTTAATTTGGTACGAACAAAGGCTTGACCTTTTCCTGGTTTAACATGTTGGAAATCTAATATTTGATATATATTTCCTTCATATTTAATTGTCATACCGGTTTTGAAATCATTACTTGATACCATATATTCCTCCTAGAATTTCATAACTATTTTATTATACAACATTTTTCCTCTTTTGTCTAGACTTAATTTTATTGGGTAAAAGTGACTTGCCTTTTATAATATTATTTATCTAAAATTAATCAACTATTTTTATTTTATAGCTTGCTTTAAAGCTATCAAAAGAAGCAAGTTTAATTAAATTGTCTTTTGTTAAAAAGTCTTTATTAGTATCGTGTCTATCATTATAACCAATCCATGGCTCTAGACAAACAAACGGAGCATCATTAAATGGTGTCCAAATAGCAAATGTTTGAAAATCATCAAAACTAAACTCAATACCTTTTTCTTTTTTATTTAATAAATAAACACTTTTACTTTTTACTCGAGGAATAATAATTGTATCAATATCAAATAAATCCTTTTTTAATGGTAAAACTTTTAAATTTTGATATCTACATCCGGCCTTGCCAAAATTAAGAGTAGCATTCTTTTCAACAAAAGGAGATACAAATGTTTCTGCGTGTTGAAAATGAATTGAATAATCTTCAAAACTTTCATTAGGAAACATTGGGCAGTTAAAAGCCGGATGGCCACCTAAATTAAAAGCCATTTCTTTGATATCTTCATTGTGAATTTCAATTGTTGTTGTTAAAGATTTGTTTTGTAATTTATAAGAAATAATAGCCTTGTATTTATATGGATAATGCTTTAATGTTTCTTCATTGAAGACATTAACTAGTGTTAATTCATTTTCACTTTGTCCTAAAATTTCAAACTCTTGATCTCGTAAAAATCCATGAGAGTTCATTTGATATAACTTTCCCTCAATATATGTTTCTTTATCTTTTAGTGTCCCCACAATTGGAAAAAGGAAAGGAGCACTACGTGACCAATATTTAGGATTGCTATTCCATATATATTCAACCCCATTCCCAGATAATCTTTTTAATTCGGCACCTTTTAAAGAAACTTCAGCTTGTAAAAAATCATTTTTAATAATTAAATTCTCCATAACTTCTCCTTATTCTTCTTTAATTATATCATATTTGAAAAGTACAAAACAATAATTAAAATTTATTTTTTTGTTATCACATTTATGGTATAATTATTTTGGTGATTTTATGGAAATTATATTAGCAAATCCTCAAGGTTTCTGTAGAGGAGTTATCCAAGCTATAGCTATTGCTAAAAAAACATTAGCTGATAAATCTCTTCCCCAACCTATTTATATGTTAGGAAGTATTGTGCATAATAAATATATAACTCAAGGATTAAAAGATTTAGGACTAATAACAATAAGTGAAAAAGATATTCCTCTTTTAACAAAGGGAACAATAATCTTTAGTGCTCATGGAGTAAGTCCAAAAGTTTATAATTTAGTCCAAGAAAAAGGATTAAATATTGTTGATGCAACTTGTCCTAAAGTTATGGAAGTTCATAATTTAGTAAATACAAAAATAAATGAAGGATATGATGTTTTATTTTTAGGAAAAGAAAACCATGAAGAAACTATTGGTGTTTTGGGAATAAATGATAAAATAAAATTAGTTCCTAATAATCTCAAATTAAATGGTATAAGTGATAAAACAATTTTAGTATCGCAAACTACTCTATCACATATTGAAACAGAAGCAATATATGATTTACTTAAAAAAAGTTATCCACATTTACAAATATCTAATCAAATATGTAATGCCACATACAATCGCCAAAAAGCTGCAATAAAGGCTTCCGTAAACGTTGATTTAGCTATAGTTGTTGGAGATAAGAGTAGTAATAATTGTCAAACATTAGCCAAAACAATAAATGATACTTGTCATGTAAAGACGATATTAATTGAATCAATTGCGGATTTAAAAGATTTTGACTTTACAAATATTTCTAAAATTGCCCTAACTTCAGGTGCTTCAACTCCTAGAGCTTTAATCAATGAAGTTTATGATAATTTAATGGACTTAAAAAATTGTGACTTTACTTCATGTATAAGTTATAGTGATTGTTTAAATATAAAAAAATAAGGGATTAAATGTTTTAATAACATTTAGTCCCTTTTTTATTATCTTTCAGGAATCTTTACATCCTTTTCTGTTAAAACATCACATGTAACAAAATCAACATTCATATCGATATATTTTTGTAAATCATAAGCAGTTGTATATTGACTAAATGTATAACATGATACTTTTAAGCCTGCTGCATGATATTTATCAATCCATTCTTGAGTGTTTGTATATTCGATATTGAAACTAACATCGAAATTCCATTTAATGCATCTATCTAAAACTGTTTGACTATCACATGAATTGACTAAATATTGACATGGAATTTGACTATATCCATTATTTCTAACCCATTCTAAGCAACCATATTGACTACCTAAGAAAATAACATAATCTTCCATTTTACGCTTTTTAATTACTTCCATTAGTTCATCCATTCTTGAAGTATCAGAATTAGTTATTCCTTTTGAAGATTTTAATTCAATAACTGGATAACAATTATTTTGTAAGCATATTTGTAGATATCTATCCAATGTACAAATCTTAGAAGTATATTTAATGCCTCCTCTTGTAACAGTTGTTTCAACATCTTTTAAATCATCCCAGTTAGTGCTTGCTAAATCTAAACCAGCAAAAGAATTGTCGTGGCAAACAACAAACACACCATCTTTAGTTTGTTTAACATCACATTCAATGGCTTTATATCCTTTTACTTTAGCCGCATTTAAAAAAGCTACTTCCGTATTCATAATTCCTAAATAGCATCCAGCATGACCAATAAAAATAAGATTTTTACCATTAGCTTCCTTAGCTGTTTCCCATTCAGTATAAACAGCATTAAAAACTAAATTCTTAGCTGGCATTGTTTTTGGTACTTCTTGATCCCAACCATTAAACACATAGAAATTTCTTTGAGGAGTAAATGGTTCTTTAACCTCATCTCCAAAGTAATAATACTCTACAGTATCATTTCTTCCTTCAGCTTTATATGTAATAGAATAACGATTAGCTTGGAATGTTGCATTAATAACTAAATCATTGTTTGGCATTTTTGCAGGGATTTTAGGATCCCAACCTCTAAATGTATATCCTTCTTTTTCAGGATTTTCTGGTGGAGTAATAGTTTCATTATAAGCAAACTTCATTGATATATATTCTTCTCCATCAACTAAATATGTAATTGTAAATAATTCTGCAGTATCAAAAACAGCAGTAACAACTAAGTTTTCATCAGGCATTGTTTTAGGTAGTGCAGGATTCCAACCTTTAAATGTGCCATGATCTTTAACTGGATCAGCAGGTTTTACAATTTCTTCTTGATATTTATAACTTTGAACAATATCTTCTTCCCCTTCTACTTTATATGTAACTGTATATGTATTAGCTTCAAATAATGGATAAATAGTAACTTTGTCTTCAGCTGCTTTATCACTACTTGTAAGTAAATTTTCTTTATCAAGTGACCAGCCTTTAAAAGTATGTCCTTTTAATGTTGCTTTACAATTAGCTAATGCATCTAATAGGCTTTCCCCACTTTCTACTGTTTCAACTTTATTAACGACTTCATAACTTGCTCCACTAGAAAGATTTCCATAAACTATTTCAACATTCTTTGTTTTTTCAGAACAGCCAATTAAAGCAATTGTTAGAAAAAACATAACTAAACCTAACATAATTTTTTTCATAACTTTCTCCTTTTGCTATTATATTGTACCACTTGGTAAGCTTTTCTTCAAGTTTATTTTAAGAATGGCATAAAAAAAGAGTTATACTAATTAAAGTATAACTCGATTTATTCTTATTTACTATAATCCATAGCAAGATATCTTTGATACATTCTATATCTTCTTTGAGCTTCAGCTTTATTTTTAGCAAGTAAAGCATCTGCTTTATCAGGATTAATCTTTCTTAATTGCGCATATCTTGTTTCAGTCATTAGATGATCTTCATATTTATCCCAATCTGGTTCTTTAGAATCTAATTGGAATGGGTTCTTGCCTTCATCAGCAAGTCTTGGGTCAAATCTAAATGTTGTCCAGTATCCACAATCAACAGCAAGTTTAGCTTGTTCTTGAGCTTTACCCATACCAGATTTTAGACCATGGTTGATACATGGAGCATAAGCAATTATAATAGATGGTCCATTATAACTTTCAGCTTCTTTAATTGCTTTTAACATTTGGGCTTGAGATGCACCATGAGCAATTTGAGCAACATATACATGACCATAGCTCATAGCGATAGCTGCCAAGTCTTTCTTCTTTCCGCTCTTACCAGCAGCTGTAAATTTAGCAATTGAAGCTGTAGGTGAAGATTTAGAAGATTGACCACCTGTATTAGAATATACTTCTGTATCAATAACAAGAATATTAACATCTTCTTGGTTAGCAATTACATGGTCTAAGCCTCCGTAACCAATATCGTAAGCCCATCCGTCACCACCAAAGATCCATTGACTTCTCTTAACTAAATAATCTTTTAATTTAAGAATTTCTTTAGCAGTTTCGCAATCTTTACCTTCTAGTAATGGAACTAATTCTTTAGCAATTTTCTTAGTTTCTTCACCAGAATCACGGTTAGCAAGCCATGCACGGAATAATTCAGCAACTCTTCCTTCTGCACATTCTTCCAATGCTTTTTCCATATATAAACCAATTCTATTTCTTAATGTTTCAGTTGCCATTCTCATACCAAAGCCAAATTCAGCATTATCCTCAAATAATGAGTTTGCCCATGCAGGACCTTTACCTTCTTTATTCTTTGTATATGGAGTTGATGGGAATGATCCACCATAGATTGATGAACATCCAGTTGCATTAGCAACAACCATACGATCACCAAATAATTGAGTGATTAATTTAATATAAGGAGTTTCTCCACATCCACCACAAGCACCACTGAATTCAAATAATGGTTGAGCGAATTGAGAGTTTTTAGCATTAGCAGTAATATCTACTAAATCAGTCTTATATGTAACATTATCAAAGAAATAGTTTGCAATCTTATCTTTTCCTTCATGAATTAAATCATCAATGTGAACCATCTTAAGAGCTTTTTCACCCTTCTTACCAGGACATTGGTTAACACAAACTTCACATCCTGTACAATCAGCAACAGAAATTTGCATTGTATATTTCAAACCTTCAAGACCTTTACCAGTAGGAACTAAATATTCACTACCTTTAGGAGCTTTGCTAGCTTCTTCTTCAGTTACAAGGAATGGTCTAATTACAGCATGAGGACATGCAAATGAACATTGATTACATTGGATACAATTTTCTTTATTCCATACAGGAACAAATGTAGCAATGTAACGTTTTTCATAAGCAGTTGAACCATTTTCCATTGTACCGTCTTCATAACCTTTGAATGCTGAAACAGGCAGATCATAACCTTTAATAGCATTAATAGGGTTAGCTAAACGTTTAACAAATTCTGGAGCATTTTCATTTTCTTTCTTAACTTCAAGAGGTAATTTGCTCCATGCTGGATCAACTTTAATTTCCTTTAAGCCTTCAGCACCTTTATCGATTGCTTTGTAGTTCAATTCAACAATAGCTTCACCTTTTTTGATATAAGCTTTATATGCATATTTCTTCATCAAATCTCTAGCAGTATCATATGGCATGATTTGCTCATTTAATTTGAAGAATGCAGATTGCATAATAGTATTAGTTCTATTTCCTAAACCAATTTCACGAGCTAAAGTAATAGCATCAATAATATATAATTTAGCTTTCTTATCAGCTAGAGCTTTCTTAAATGAATTTGGCATAAATTCTAATAATTCTTCTTCACTCTTTAAAGTATTAAGTAAGAATCTTCCACCTTCTTTAAGGCTAGAAAGCATATCATATTTTTCAACATATGTATCAAGTGAACAAGAAATAAAGTCTGCCATTTGTACTAAATATGGTGAACGAATAGGATTTTTACCAAATCTTAAGTGGCTTCTTGTAACACCACCAGATTTCTTAGAATCATATGCGAAATATGCTTGAGCATAGTTATCAGTATTATCACCAATTAATTTAATACTACTCTTATTAGCACCAACAGTACCATCACTACCTAAACCATAGAAGATACATTGAGTAACATCACCACTAGCAGTATTGATTTCTTCCTTAACATCTAATGACAAATGAGTAACATCATCATTAATACCAATTGTAAATGGATGACGAGCTTCACCTGCTAAGTTTTCATAAACTGCTAAGATTTGTCCAGGAGTTGTATCTTTACTAGATAAACCATATCTACCACCAATAATTAATGGAGCATCTTTCTTTCCATAGAATGCAGCTTGTACATCTAAGAATAATGGTTCACCTAAGGCACCAGCTTCTTTTGTTCTATCTAAAACAGCAATACGTTTAACTGTTTTTGGTAAAACTTTGAATAAATGTTTAACAGAGAATGGACGATATAAGTGAACATTTACTAAACCAACTTTTTTACCTTGCTTAGTTAAATAGTCAACAACTTCACAAGTAGTTTCACAAACTGAACCCATTGCAAAAATAACATCAGTTGCATCCTTAGCACCATAATATACAAATGGAGCATAATTACGTCCAGTTTCTTTACTAATTTCGTTCATATATTCTTCAACAATATCAGGAACAGCTTCATAGAATTTATTTTGAGCTTCACGAGCTTGGAAATAAACGTCATCATTTTGAGCTGAACCACGAGTAACAGGGTTATTTGGATTCAAAGCACGTTTACGGAATCTATCCACAGCTTCACGATCTAATAAACGATCAAATACTTCGTAAGGCATAACTTCAACTTTTTGAATTTCATGACTTGTTCTAAAACCATCAAAGAAATGTAAGAATGGAACACTTGATTTAATTGCAGCTAAATGAGCAACACCAGCTAAATCCATTACTTCTTGAACACTTGATGTGGCAAGCATTGCAAATCCAGTTTGACGACATGCCATAACATCTTGATGATCACCAAAAATTGATAATGCATGAGATGCAATTGCACGTGCAGAAACATGAATAACACCTGGTAATAATTCACCAGCAATCTTATACATATTAGGTATCTTTAGTAATAAACCTTGAGATGCAGTATAAGTTGTTGTTAAAGCTCCAGATTGTAATGAACCATGAACTGTACCAGCAGCACCAGCTTCAGATTGCATTTCAACAATTTTTACAGGAGCACCAAATAAGTTCTTTTGTCCTTTAGCTGCCCATTCATCAGAATACTCAGCCATTGGAGATGATGGAGTAATTGGATATATACCAGCTACTTCAGTAAATGCATAGGATGCCCAAGCAGCGGCTTGATTTCCATCCATAGATTGAAATACTTTTTTTGCCATTTTCATAATCCTCCGTTTATCTATTGAATATATTTCAATTTCCTTTGCTATTATAACATAGTTTTTCCTTTTTCACAAGATTATTTTTAATTTTTGAAAATAATGTAATATTTAAATAAAAAATGTGTATGAAAAATAAAAAAACATTGCTTTTAAATTATTTATATTGCATAATATATATGGTTTTTGAAAAATTTATATTGAGGTTTATAATTATGGACTCCATTAAAAATTTATTTAAAATAGGCTATGGACCTTCTAGTTCACATACTATGGGCCCTCAAAAAGCTGCTAAAATTTTTTTAGAAAAGAATTTAAATGCTGATAAATTCATATGTGATTTATATGGATCATTAGCTTTAACTGGAAAAGGCCATTTGACCGATTACATAATTAAAAAAACTTTGGGAGAGGAAAGAACAATAGTAAACTTTCTGTATGATAAAACATATGACTATCATCCCAATGGTTTAAAATTTTATGCATACAAGGATAATAAATTAATCGATGAATGGTTAGTCTTTAGTGTTGGTGGTGGTGATTTAAAAGAACTCAATGAGAGCCGTAAAACAAGTACTAAAGATATATATCCTCACAAGAATATGCGTGATATTTTAGAATATTGTAAAAAGGAAAATCTAACTTTAGCTGATTATGTTAAAAGATTTGATGATGTAACTGATTATTTAAAAGAAGTAATGAATACCATGTTTAATACTATTGAAATAGGCTTAAACACTAAAGGAACATTACCAGGAAGTTTAAAACTAAATAGACGAGCTAATGATATATATTTGAAATATTTAGAGAACAAATCCTTTTCTAAACTCCTTTATGCATCAGCTTTAGCAACAGCTGAAGAAAATGCCAATGGGGGAATTGTTGTAACTTCCCCAACATGTGGAGCAAGTGGCGTTTTACCTGCTGTTTTATATAGCAGTAAAATATATCACCATACAGATGATGAAGTTTTAATTAAGGCCTTAATGGTTGCTGGATTAGTTGGTAATATTATTAAATTTAATGGTTCAATATCAGGGGCAGAAGTTGGTTGTCAAGGAGAAATTGGTTCTGCTTGTTCAATGGCTGCAGCTTGTCAAGCCTATATTATTGGTGGAAACAATTACCAAATTGAATATGCTAGTGAGATTGCTCTAGAACATAACTTAGGTCTAACATGTGACCCAATTGATGGATTAGTACAAATACCATGTATTGAAAGAAATCCTTTAGCCAGTGCCAAAGCTATTGATGCGGCAAATTACGCTATTTTAACTGATGGCACTCATCGCGTTTCTTTTGATGAAATAATAAAAGTTATGATGGAAACGGGAATTGATTTATCAAGTAAATATAAAGAAACATCAATTGGTGGTTTAGCCAAAAGAGAAATTAACAAATAAAAAGCCGATGTAATATTACATCGGTTTTTAAATCTCATTAACTTCACGATAGACATCACTTTTAGATATTTTTCGATCTTTAGCGACCATTTTCATAGCTTCTTTACTTTCAACATTATTATCTAAATAATATTTGTAATGTTCTTTGATAGATAATTTAGATAAATCAATTTGTTTTTTAGTGACATTTGTTCCTTTAACAATTATTACTATTTCTCCCTTTAGTTGTAAATCACTATTAACAATTTCTTCTAAATTTCCACGAATATATTCTTCGTATTTTTTAGTTAATTCACGAGCAATAGCAACTTCTCTATTACCAAAAACTTCATACATTACTTCTAATGTTTCTTCAATGCGATGAGGTGATTCATAAAATATCATTGTATATTTATAATCACGAAGTGATTCTAATTCTTTTTGCTTTTGACTTTTTTTATGATCTAAAAATCCATAGAAAAGGAATTTATCACAAGGTAAGCCTGAGGCAATTAAAGCTGTTAGTGAAGCACTAGCACCAGGCAAAGCCACAACATCATATCCTTTATCTAAAATTGTTTTAGTTAATAAGTAACCTGGGTCACTAATTCCTGGAAGACCGGCATCACTTACTAAAGCAATATTTTTTTTATCATCTAAAAACTTAACAATATCCTCGCACTTTTCATTTTCATTAAAAATATGATAACTTGAAAGAGGAGTATTAATATTAAAGTGACTAAGCAAAACCTTAGTCACTCTTGTATCTTCACAAAAAATTATATCTACACTCTTTAAAACTTCGATACTTCGAAAAGTCATATCACTAAAATTACCAATCGGAGTAGCAACTAAATAAAGAGTTGGTTTAGCATCTAAAGTTTTTTGAATTCTCATTCGGTAATTATTCTCTTAATTCTTTCTCGGATATCTCTTTCTGTATAAACAGCTTTCATGAACTCCGCTTTTTTCTTAGAAGAAATATCTAATCCTGTTTGGACTTCCTCCAAAATCATATGTTCCTCTACAGAATAAAATTCATCACTTAAAGAAGCACTAATTAAATTATAAAAAACAAGGTTTTTAGTCGTTTTAGATTTGCTAGCAAAATATTCAATAAGTTTATCTAATGGGGCATCAGAGTTGCGATATTTAGTAGCATCTTCACCCATTTCATATTTTACCATTTCCACAATCTTTTTTTCTGTTTCACTTGTTGGTCCATCAGAATTAATAACCTTAACTAATAAATCAATAAATTTATGTTTTTCTTCTTTAGATAATAAATTTAATAGCATTGCTCTCACCTCTTTATTATTATAGCATTTTTTTATTTAAAATTAAAGATATTTTTTATTTCTTCTGTATATTCATTATTAATGTCATATACATACATTGGTTTTTCAACTTTGACTTGATCGCGTTTATTCTTTTTAGCTTCAATTAAAACTAGTAAAGCTTCATTATCACTTTCTTTAGGATAAATAAATCTTAAGCGTTTAATTCCAAAGCGTTCTTGTTTTAATATATTCATTATATCACTAATTCGTTCAGCGCGATGAATTAAATTAAAACTTCCACCATCAATTAAAAGCTTTTTGGCTTCATTAATAAGTTCTTCTAAAGTGATTAATACTTCATGGCGAGCAATAGTTAAATAATCATTTTTATTAACTTTGCTGGTTGGTTTATATTTAAAATATGGAGGATTACTAATTACTACACTAAAGCTATTAGCACCAAGCTTTTTGTAAATATCTTTAATATTATCATTAACTAAAAATATTTGTTCTTCTAGATGATTTATTTCTACACTCTTTTTTGCTAATTCATAAACATCTTTTTGAATTTCAACTCCATATATAGGATTATCGGTTTTTAAAGTGAGGAATAAAGGAATGGGAGCATTGCCAGTTCCCAAATCGATTATTTTTCCCTTTACTTTCTTTAAATCAACAAAATCTGCCAAAAGCATTGAATCTTGAGAGAATCTTAACATATCATCTCGTTGAATGATTTTTATTCTTTCATAACCTAAAAGTTCATGAATATTTTCCATATTATTCAGCGTCTTCAGTAACATCATCAGTTAAATCAGCATCTGATGTTTCTTCTTCATGAGATTTTATTTTAATAACTTCCTCAGCTGGCCATTGTTCAATATTTTCTTCATTATCAATTGTTTTAACTATTTCTTTTAAATAATTAACATCGATAACTTTACATCCTTTACATCTTGGAGTATCAACAATATCACCAATTAAAGGAATGCGTGAACGAATTTCTTCATACAAAGGATTTTCATAACCAATGCAACACATTAGTTTCCCACAAAGTCCCGCAATTTTTGAAGCATTTAAACTCATGCCTTGATCTTTAGCCATCTTCATTGTAACTAAATCAAACTCACGCAAATGTGATTTGCAACAAATTTCTCTTCCACAGCTTCCAATCCCCCCAATAAACTTAGCACCCTCTCTAGTGCCGATTTGACGAAGTTCGATTCTAATTTTAAATTCACTAGCAAGTTGCTTCAATAATTCACGAAAATCAACTCTTCCATCAGCATTATAGTAGAAAATAATTTTTTGCTTGTCTAAAGTGTATTCACACTCTAAAAGCTTCATTTCCAATTTATCTTCTTTAATAATCTTTTCAGCTATTTCGTAAGCTTGTTTAGCTTTAATTTGATTTTCATTATACGCTTTTATATCGTTATTGCTTGCAATTCTTACTACTGATTTTAATTCATGTTCTAAGACTCCATCTTCAACTTCTCTTGGGGGAACAGTAACATATCCAAGTTCAAGTCCTCGAATAGTCTCAACAACAACTTTTTCGTCTTTTTCAAGTTTATATGGGCCTGGACTAAACCAGTAAATTTTACCAACATCTTTAAATGTTATTCCTACAACTTTAATCATTTTCTTACCTCATTATTTCCACAAACATTTGCATATACATTAAATCTAAATTAATGTTATATTTCAAACGTCCTTTAGCTTCAATCATTTTTTCTAATTGTTTGAAGACCTTTTGATAATCATCTTCTAAAGGATATTTTTCTATAGTCTCTTTAAAGGTGATTTCCTCATCTTGGCCTAAGATTTTATATAATCTATCATTAGTTATTAAAATCAAAATATCGATAAATAACTGATGATATTTTTTATCATTATTTTCAAATAAAAATTTTGATTCTTCGTAAAATGTTAAAAAAGTTCTTTTCTTTAAAACAATACTTTCACTACATTTTTTAACTAAATCAATAATATCTAATATTTTGCCATCATTAATCATTTGTAATCCTTCATTAGGATCATTAGTGATACGTGATAAAACTCTAGCTATTTCTTTGTCGATTCCTTTGTTAATATATTCATCAATAATTTCTTGTCTATCAACTTTGGAAAAAGAAATAATTTGCATTCTTGATTTAATAGTTGATAAAACATTAGGTAATGCTTCGGTTAATAAAATACCATAATTATCATCACCCATTTCCTCTAAGAATTTTAATAAAGAATTGCTCGCACTTAAAGTGGCTTTTTCAATATCTTTAATGATAAATACTCGAACTCCTTCTTCTAGGCTTTTTCTAGAGAATTCTCTTTCTAAATCATCGATTTGTTCTTTTCTTATTGTATCTTGAATAGGTTCAATATAAAAAATACGGGGATGAATTCCTTTTTTTATTCTTTGGCATTCTAAACATTCTCCACATGGTTTATTATCTCCTGTGCACATTAATAGACTTGCCAAATAATAAGCAGCTTCTAACTTTAAAGTTCCTTTAGCTCCTTCAAATAAATATCCATGAACTAATCTATTCTTTTTATAACTATTTTCAAGCAATTGCACAACGTGCTTCTGGGTTTTTTTAAAGCGTGAAAAATCCATATTACTCTCCTAAATTTCTTCTAAAACTAATTTTTTTACCTCATTATATACTTCTTCTAAACTTCTATTTCCATCAATAACTTTAATGCGATCGGGAAACATTTGGCTAATCTTTAGATATCCTTCACGAACGCGTTGGTGAAACTCGATTTTTTCTAAATCAAGGCGATCCATATCGCGATGATTAGTTTTAATTCTTGATAAACCGATTTGTGGATCAATATCAATATAAATAGTTAAATCGGGATAAAAACCATTAACAGCATAATCATTAATGGCATATACTTTGTCAATTCCAATACCACGAGCATATCCTTGATAGGCCAAGGATGAATCAATATAGCGATCACATAAAACAATCTTTTGACTATGTATGGCTGGCAAAATGATTTCTGTTAAATGTTGACGACGACTCGCAGCATAAAGCAAAGCTTCTGTCATATAATCCATTTTGGTATTATTGATATTTAAAATAACTTTACGAATTTCTTCACTTATTTCGCTTCCCCCTGGCTCTCTAGTCTTTAAAATATCATATCCTTGATTTTTTAAATCTATCGCTAAACGTTCAATTATCGTTGTTTTTCCTGTTCCTTCTCCACCTTCAAAGGTAATAAATTTCTTTTGCATACTACCACCTTTTATATTTTTCAATTTCTTATTTCTATTATCTCACATTTTCAACAAAAAATAAAGGGTTTTTTCTTGTTTTAATATATTATTTATGATAAAATATAATTGGTAAAGGAAGTAATGTCTATGCGAGTAACTGTAAACAACCTTACATTTGCATACACTCAAAAATTAGTTTTAAGCAACATTTCTTTTTCTTTAAAAAGTGGGGAGTTTTTAACAATCCATGGTAAAAATGGAACTGGTAAAACGACTTTAATTAGATGCTTTTTAAAGATGCTTAAAGTTAATGATGGGATGATTTATTTAGATGATATGGATATCAATCATATTAAAACTTTCTCAAATATTGGATACGTTCCTCAAAAGACTGATTTTAATTATGAATTCCCAATCACCGTTTTTGAAATTCTTTCTTGTGCATATTTGAAAAAGCGTGATGCTTATTATACAAAGATTATTAATGACTTTGATTTAAATAAAATATATCATGAAAATATTAACAATTTAAGTGGTGGGCAATTGCAAAGAGTTTTTATTGCAAGAGCTCTATTAAATCGTCCAAAATTGCTTATTTTAGATGAGCCTACAGTTGGTGTTGATGTTGACAATATTAAAACTTTACATGAAACACTACAAAATCTTAAGCAAGAAGGAATAACTATTATTCTAGTAAGCCATGATATGGAGTTTTGCCAAGATATAACTGATTATTATTTGATTTTAAATGAATTAGGCGACTATGAATTTAAAAAGGCTGGTGATAATAATGTTTCTAGCTAGTGTTTTTAAAGATTTATTTGCTTTTGATTTTCTTCAATATGCCCTATTAGCGGGATTATTGGTAGGACTTTTAGCTCCATTAATTGGAACAGTTGTCGTTATTAGACGTATTTCGTTTATTGCTGATACGTTGAGTCACTTCTCTTTAGCTGGAGTTTGTATTGGCGTATTTCTATCAAAACTAATCAATTGGAAAATCTTTGATCCCCTATTTATGGGAATTGTCTTTAGTATTTTAGGTACTTTTGTCATTGAAAAGCTCCGTGGTTTTTATAAAAACTACAAAGAGCTATCAATGCCTATAGTTATGAGTTGTGGTGTAGCTTTAAGCGGTTTATTTATTAGTTTAAGTAATAATATCGATTCAAAATATACCAATAGTTTATTGTTTGGTTCTATTTTGAGCGTATCATCTACCGATCTTATAACTATTATTATTATAACTGTCATTGTATTTATATTCATAATGTTTACTTATAAAAAGATTGTAACATTATGTTTTGATGAAGTTTATGCTAGAGTTTCTGGTATAAATGTTAAATTATTGCAATTGGGATTGACAATTATTTTAGCTTTAGTAATATCTTTATTTATTGATATTGTTGGGGTATTATTGATTGCTTCACTTATGATTATTCCCGTAGCTTCGGCTATTCTTATCGGTGATTCTTTCTTAAATACCGTTGTTAGTTCCATTGTTTTTAGTGAAGTTTCTTTAGTTAGTGGATTTGTAATTAGTTACCATGCTAATGTTACAACAGGACCAGTTATTATCATTATTAATATCTTAATTTTAATTGTAATTATGCTAATTAAGAAAATTCGCTCATCGATTGCTTCTAAGAAAAAATAGCTTTTGTCATTTTTTAACAAAAGCTATCTTTTTTTTACAAATTTTTTTCTTTCAAATAAAAATTTATTTTTTTAAACATTTTTAATCATAATATACTTTAAAAAGATATAATCCGTTTGATGGCGCTGTTTTAGGGGCAAATCTCCTATTTTTTTCGCCCAGAATCGATTTTAAGTCTTCCAACGAGTATTTATTCCTTCCACACTCTAACCACATTGCAACCAAAATTCTTACCATGTTGTGCATAAAGCCGTTTCCAACAATTTTTATGGTCAAAAGTGAGGAATTCCACTCAAAATCTATCGAGTAAATTGTTCGAATTGTATTCGATAATTTTTGATTTTTGGTGAAGCTTCTAAAGTCGTGTTCACCAACAAAAATTTGGCTTGCTTGATAGACTAAATCAAGATCAATTTTTTTATAAGGATAATAATAACGATAATTTTTCTTTAAGGGATCATATTCGCCAAAATCTATTAAATAATGATATTCTTTTTTAGTAACCGAAAATCTTGCATGAAAGTTTTCATCAACAATTTCGACTTTTTTGATATAAATATCACGGGGAAGGCGTGAATTTATAGCATTGCGCATGTTTTCCTCTTTCATTTCGATGTCACTATCGAAGTGAAAAACCTGTCCAAGGGCATGAACCCCACTATCAGTTCTTCCGCTGGGATAAATTATTGTCTTTTTTTTGTTAATAATTAATAAAACTTTCTCAATTTCGTCTTGAACAGTTCTTAAAGACCCTTGAATTTGAAATCCATGGAACATTGTTCCATCATAACTAACAGTACATTTATATCGCATATGCCACCTTCAAAAAAATTGTTAAGCCCAAAACTAAAAAATCAAATAATAATGTTAAAACATCGCTAAATCGATACTTTAAAACATAAATAGATGTTCTATCATTATCAGGAATATAGCCTCTAGCTTCCATCGCATCTGCTAAATCATAGGCTCTTTTATAAGAAATAATAAACATGGGAACGATTAAAGCAACAATTTGCCCAATTCTTTGTTTTAAGCTTCCTTCTTTAAAATCAGCTCCTCGAGATGCTTGCGCTTTTAAAATTTTATCAGCTTCTAAAGATAAAGTAGGAATAAAACGAAGAGCAATGGAAATCATCATGCTTAAAATCGAGATTTTGATACCGATTTTCTTTAAAGGGCTAAGCAGCCTATCAAGTCCATTATTAAGTTCAGTAGGCTTTGTTGAAAAGGTCAAAAGAGAGGAAATAACCAAAACTCCTAAAAGGCGCAAAACAACATACGAACCCATTACTAAACCACGACTATATATATCAATATGATAAGAAACAATATGGCCCCATATATTTGTATAGTATTGCAAAGCCATTAGGCCACCTAATACTATTAAAAAAATCAACAATTTAAAATACTTTATATATTTACTTACTAAAAGCCATAATAAAAGAGTCACAACAATAATCATTAAACTAAAATATGTCAATTGAAAATTAAAGGTTATTAATAAATCTCCATCTTTACGGAATAAGATTTGAATGATAAAAGTTAAAACCAAGACAAATGACATCATTTTAAAACTATTAATGAATTTTCCAATTGGAATACGTGTTGATATAACAATAATAAACAAAATTCCTAAAAATCCTAAAAGAATATAAATACTATCAATTAGAAAAACACTTATCATCAATATTAATACACTGAGAAGTTTTGCTCGAGGATCAAGGCGATGAACCCATGAATTAATTGGATAGTATTGTCCAAAAACCATTTTATCATTCATGGCTATCACCTAAAACTCTTTTGAGCTCTAAAAAAGCATCTTCAATTGTATATTGATAAATATTAATGTCAATATTCAACTTTTCTTTGATTTCTTTTAAGATCTTAATAGAATTAGGATAATCTAAACTATGGGCTTTAATAAGCTCATCATTTTTAAATAGTTCATCCTTTTCTCCATCAAAAACCTTAATACCTTGATCTAAAACAATTACTCTTTTACATGCACTAGAAACAACTTCCATATCATGAGTAATTATAATTATTGATTTATGCTCTTCTTCATTTAATTTCTTTAATAAATCTAAAAGTTCTTTTTTCCCTAAAGGATCAAGACCAACAGTAGGCTCATCAAAAATTAAAACATTGGGATTACTTGCTAAAATACCAGCAATAGCTACTCTTCGCATTTGTCCGCCACTTAAAGCAAAAGGACTTTCTTCAAACATGTCAGGGGAAATTCCCACCGTTTCTAAAGCCTTTTTTGCTAGCTCTTCACGATTAGCCATTTTAAAATTCTTAGGGCCAAACATTACATCTTTTAAAATAGTTTCTTCAAACAATTGATATTCAGGAAATTGAAATACTAAACCAATTTGTTGACGAATGTTTTTGAGTTTTACTTTTTTCTTTCGGCTAACGACTTTACCAAAGATATCAACAACACCACTATTACAAACAAGTAAAGCATTTAATATTTGAGCTAGTGTACTTTTTCCACTTCCTGTATGGCCAACAATAGCGATAAACTCATCCTTGCCTTCAATTTTTAAATCAATGTCTTTTAAAACGAAATGGTTAGTCTTTCTTTTCTTAACCGGTTCATAGGAAAAATTCACTTGAGATAAGTTGATTGCCATAATATATTCTCTATCTCCTTTCCACGGTTAAGACCTTCTTTTTCAATCATTTCTATTAACTTCATATGATCTAAAATATCCAAAGAAGATTCTTTCAATATTTCTTTTTGAGAAAAGACTTCTTCACATGTGCCATCTAAAACAATCTTTCCTTTATTCATAACGATAACTCTATCGCTATCAAGAGCTTCATTTAAATTATGAGTAATATATATAATTGTTCTGTTGCCTTTTAATTTTCTAATTGCTTCATTTACTTCTTTTACTCCTTTAGGGTCAAGCATAGATGTTGCTTCATCAAAAATAATTATCTCGGGTTCACACGCTAAAACACCAGCAATCGCAACTCTTTGCTTTTGGCCACCGCTTAAATTCTCGGGATTCTTGTCAAGAAATTCTTTCATATTGACCATTTCGGAATATTTATCAATTCTTCTTAACATTTCTTCGCATTCAATCAAACGATTTTCAAGACCGAAAGCAATATCATCTTTAACTGTTACTCCAACAAACTGGTTATCAGGATTTTGAAAAATAATTCCAAGCTTCAGTCTAACTTTATCAATAGTTTCCTCATTCAAAACAGTTCCATCGATAATAGTTTTTCCGCTTTGAGCTTCTAAAAGACCAACAATTATTTTAGCTAAAGTGCTTTTCCCACTACCATTATGACCTAAAATACAAACAAATTGTCCTTTTTCAATCCTCAAAGAAACATTATCTAAAGCAATATTTTTTTTATTATATTTATATGTTACATTTTCTAATTCAATTATGCTCATATAGTCACCATTCAACTTACAATATTTTAACATTTTTTATGCAAATATGCAAACATTAAATATTTACTGCTTATATAACTAAAAATGATATGGTTTAACCATATCACCTTTAGTTAGAGACTATATATGCTATTTTTTAAGCATTGCGTTTAATTCATCTATATTATCAAAAATCTTTAAATTGTTCTGCTTCTTCATATGGAGGTTTACTAATTGAAGGTTCCTCCTTTTTACATCCAGCAAAGACAACTAGCATCAAAAGACAAATAATCAAAAACAAACCCTTCTTTTAAAAATCTCCAGTTGTTAGCATAATTATGCAAAATTCTTTATGTTTTTTCAAGATTTTAAAAAATATATAATTTTTAGTAATATATTTTTCCATTTATAATTTTCTCTTCATTTAAAAAATCAAATAATTCCGAAACTGTTACAAATTCATATCCTTCTTCTTTAAGTGTACTTATAACTTTAATTAAAGCATTGCGCTTATATTTATAACTATCATGAAATAAAATTACTCCATTTTCTTTTGTTTCATTTAATACTTTATTATATATATCATCATCAGATTGATACTTCCAATCCAATGAATCTGCACTCCAAAAAATAATAGGAATGTTAAGTGTATTTAATACCTCATTATTAACATTTCCATAGGGAAAACGAAACAAGTGAGGATAATATCCTAGTATTTGATATACTAACTCTTGAGTCTCATTTATTTCTTTTAAAGCGAGTGAAAGAGAGATTTTTTTAAAGTCAGGATGAGAATATGAATGATTCCCAATTTCATGATTATGATTATCAATATATTTTAAATTATCAGGATAATCTTTTATATTGCAACCTAAAACAAAAAAAGTTGCTCTAACATCTAAATCATCTAAAAGATCGACTAGTTCTTGAGTTTTTATGCTTGGACCATCATCAAAGGTTAAAGCTACTTTTTTACTATTTTTAGTGTTATCAATATATAAATAGTTATTATTTAATTCCAAAGAAAAGCAAGTTATTTCTTTATTATCATCTTTAGGAAATAAATAAACTACAATCCTATCATCTATAACTATAAAGTTAATAAAATAACTATTTTGATATTTTCTAGTAATTTCATCATTTAAATTTACTTTTTTTAAAGTTTCTTTATCGTAATTGAAACTTTTAAATAAGCTTTGTTTATCATTTTGAAATGTTAATAAATAACTAAAATAATTATCACTAATAAATCCTTGACATTTTATTCTTTGACAATTTTTAAAATATTTTAAAACATTATTTACTTCATCAAAAAGAATATCATCTAAATCATCAGAATAACTAACATAATCAAAATTAAGATTATCAACAGTTATGCTTTTTTTATATTCTTCTTTGTTTTCTTTTTTTAAGCATAAACAACAAACAATTAAAATAATAATTAAAACTATCGACATTTTCTTCATATTATTAATTTTTGTTGTTTTTTTAATAATATACTAATTATTAATCATTATTATTTCTTAATGCTTCTATTGGTTTTTTAAAACTTGCTAAAATAGTTGGTAAAAGCCCAGCAATTACTGTTAAAAGAATACTACCAAGTAAAATCAAAATTAAATAACTAATATCAAATTGAACAATTTGGAAGGTACTTAATCCTGTTGTTACTGAAGCATTTTCTTGGATAAGTTTTTTAACCATATTGCTTATTGGATTGCTTAAAATGAAAGATCCAATAATTCCTAAAACACCCGAAGAAAATCCTATTAACATTGTCTCGGCTACAAATATCCTTCCAACATCCGTTCTTCTAGCTCCTATGCTTCTTAAAATACCAATTTCTTTAGTTCTTTCAAGTACAGAAATATATGAAATAATACCAATCATTATTGATGATACTAGTAAAGAAATTAAAGCAAATATAATTAAAACTCTACTTAAAATCTTAACGAATGTTGAAAACTCTTCAGTAATTCTTTTCATGTAATCACTATAACTAATATTAACAAAGCTTTCTTCATTAATATAATTATCAATGTAATCTTCAATTATTAAACGATCAGAAAAATTTTCTGTATAAATATATAATCTATTTCTTTGTTTTACTACTCCTAAATCATCTAAAAGAGATTCATATTGATATTGTGCAGTAGATGTATATGTTAAAGATGAATAATCTTCAAAAGGTGCACCAGTTAAAACATTCTTGCTCAATCCATATTCCAATTGTTCTTTAACAATATCACTTGCCATATTCATTTCATAAACATAATCGGTTAAAGCTTTAGTATAAAGGAAAGAAGTTGAATAGATTTCACTTGTTGCTTGTGGTTTAATTCTTAATATACCAACAATATTTAAAGTTAATCCTTTTTCTTTGTACATATCTTCATAGTAACTGCTACCATAAGAAATATATCTACCATCTCTTTTAAAGAACAAATCATTATTAGTCATTAGTTTAAATTCTTTTTCCAAAACTTCTTCATAAGTCATAGTTGGTTGAGAATAGTCCATTCCCATATAACTCAATATACTTGCACTTATTCTATTGTAACTATCAACAACTAAAGCTATTTCATTTTTTTCTGTTGGAATATGACCTATTAAGACATCATATTGACTAGAAACAATAGAAATATCATCAGTCATTTCTTGTAAGTAGCTTGTTGAAATCTTTTGATAATAATTGTTATTTTCAGACAATATTTCTAAATCAATTCTCGTATTATAGTTTACCCATGTATAAAGATTTTTATCTAGTTTATCAAAATAATCAAAGAATTCTTGTTCGATAACATTTAAATGTTCATACTTTGTTTGTCCACGAACAATATTAATCTTTCCGTCATTTGGGAATTTTTCGTATGTTGGAGAACTGCTTGAACTATTATCAATAAGAACTCCCGAAGTTACTGTGATAGGATAACTTCCCAAAGCAACACGCTGAACATCATCAATATATCCATATACACCTGTAGCAACTGCAACAACTAAAGAAACACCAATAATACCAATGCTTCCAGCTAAAATGGTTAATAATGTTCTTTTCCATTTTAATTTTAAGTTTTTAAAACTTAAAGATATAGCGGTAAAGAAAGGCATATGATGTGATTTGCCTTTTTCCTTTTTATTATTTTTTTCTTCAATCTTAACTGGAACATTTTTTTCATCAGATATAACTTTTCCATCAAACAAATTAATAATTCTTGTTGAATAAACTTTAGCAAGTTCTTGATTATGAGTTACCATAATAACTAAATAATCTTTAGATATTTCTTTTAATATATCTAAAATTTGTGTTGATGTATGAGAATCAAGAGCTCCAGTTGGCTCATCAGCTAAAATAATTCTAGGATTATTAACTATAGCTCTAGCAATAGCTACTCTTTGTTGTTGACCACCACTTAAATGTTTTGGCAACTTGTTTTGTTCATTTAGTAATCCTACTTTTTCTAACGCTTGTAAAGCCTTTTGATTTCTTTCTTTAGGTGATATCCCTGATAAAGTCAAACTCAATTCAACATTTTTTAATACACTTAAATGTTGAATCAAATTAAAGCTTTGGAAAACAAAACCTATATTTTCATTACGATATTGGTCCCAATCTTTTTCCTTATAATCTTTAGTATTTATTCCATCAATATATAATTCACCACTATCATATTTATCAAGTCCACCGATTATATTTAATAATGTTGTTTTCCCACATCCTGATGGACCAAGTATTGATACAAATTCTTTATCATAGAACTTTAATGATACATCATTTAAAGCAATTAATTCATTTTTTGATGTTATATATTTTTTGTAAATATTTTTTAATTCAATCATATTTAACCTCTTCATTTTAAATCATAATAATATTATACAAATTTTTTTCTTTTTTAACAACCTTTATAAACTAATTTTATATCATTATCTAGTATTTTGATATAAAAAAAGGCCTAATCACTTAGATTATTAACGGCCTTATTTTTATTATTTATTTTCTTTACTAAAGAATTTGTGTAAAAGAGCAGCTAATCCTGAACCAGCTAATGGACCAACAATAAAGATCCAGATTTGTTTGATAGGTTCAAAATCGCCTTCAATCATTTGTAATAGAGCAGGTCCTAAAGAACGAGCAGGGTTTACAGATGTACCAGTTAATCTAATTCCTAGTAAATGAACTAAAGTTAAAGTTAATCCAATAACTAAACCAACTACTGCAGTATTTTCTGTTTTAGATGTTACACCTAAAATTGCAGTAACAAAAACAAATGTTAAAACAATTTCAGCAAGTAAAGCAATAAATAATGCTTTAGTCTCTCCATGAACTGCAACTAAACCAGGTTGAGCAACATTAGCACCTAAACTACGGAAACTACCTAAAATTAATCCTAAAACTAATGCTCCAATTGTTGCCCCAACAATTTGACTACCAACATACATTAAGAACTCTTTGAAAGTCATTTTCTTGTTAATTAGCATAGCTAAAGAAACTGCGGGATTAATATGACATCCAGAAATGTTTCCAATAGAATATGCCATAGCAACAATAACTAGTCCGAAAGCTAATGAAGTAGCAAGAATTTCTCCGCCATTTCCACAACCAACGGCAACAGCAACACCACATCCAAAAATAAC
>CANQJU010000002.1 GCA_947624315.1 uncultured Bacilli bacterium
TCAACACCCCTTGCACAATCTTTATATATTATACACCATTTTAACTTGAAAGTCAATTACTTTATTGGCTTAAAATTATTTTTTTATGAAAAAGGTATAATACTTATAAAAATATTATACCCATTTTTTACTAATTTAATTTATTTTTTGGATCATAACTAAACAAAGTACTAATAGCTTTATCATCAATTATATTTAAAATACCTTGTCCAATGATCTTAGCAACTGATAATTGTGTAATTTTCTTGTTTTTCTTTTCTTCAGGCAATTTAATCGTGTTTGTTGTGATAAACTCAGTAATATCTGATTTTAAAATTTTATCAGATGCATCTTTTGATAAAACAGGATGAGTACATGCAACATATATATCTTTAGCGCCAGCTTCTTTTAAAGCTGCAGCTGCTGCACAAATTGTTCCCGCAGTATCAACAATATCATCAACAATAACAGCATTCTTGTCTTTAACATCACCAATAATATTCATAACTTGAGCAACATTAGGTTTAGGACGTCTCTTGTCTATAATAGCAATAGGTGCATCAAAGTTAATAGCAAACTTTCTTGCTCGTGTTGTTCCACCATGGTCTGGAGATACAATAACGATATCATCTAATTTTTTATCCTTAATATAGCTTACAATAATTGGTGAAGCTTCAAAGTTGTCAATTGGAATATTATAAAATCCTTGAATTTGAGCAGCATGCAAATCAAGTGATATAACTCGACTAGCTCCAGCAACCGTTAATAAATCCGCTACTAACTTTGCGGAAATGGGTTGACGGCTTAAAGCTTTACGATCTTGTCTTGAATATCCATAATATGGCATAATAACATTAATGCTACGAGCTGAAGCTCTCTTTAAAGCATCAATCATAATAAGTAATTCCATATAATTTTCATTAACTGGATTAGATGTAGTTTGAATAACAAATACATTGTGTCCACGAACAGTTTCAGTAATATTAATTCCTACTTCCCCGTCTGCAAATCTCTCAATTGAGCATTCTGATAAACCAATCCCCATATAATCTGCAATCTCTTGTGCAAGCTCAGGATTAGAGTTCAAAGCAAATAACTTTACCTTGGTTCCATGAATTTCTGCCATTTTCCAATAACCTCCGATTAAATTCATTTTTATTATACACTAGAGAGCCTTTTTTGACAATATAAGTAAAACGTTTTACAAAAATAAAAGGCTATTGATATAAATAATTCAATAACCAAAGTCTTTTTGAAAAAATTTTATGAATTTGTTTTTTTAATCATTTCTTCAGCAGCTCTAAACTCATTCATATCATTTATTCCCATAATTTCCTTATTATCTTTGATAATATAACTGCCAATTTTCTTATTATTCACGTGATATATCTTAACAATATCTGTTAAATAATATTCGTGCTGTTTATTATTGTTTTTAATAGTTTTTAAATACTTGAAAAAATCTTCACTTTTAACTATATATACTGATGAATTTACTTCGTTTATTTTTCTTTCATCAATAGTGCAATCGCGTTCTTCTTTAATATCAATGATTTCATTATTATTGTGTATAATTCTTCCATATCCATAAGGATTAGACACAAAAGCACTAAGCACCAATAAATCATAATTACCATTTTGATATTTTAAATAAGCTTCATTAATAGTTTTACTAGATATAAAAGGCATATCACCAGCCATAATTATAATATCAAAATTACCATTTAAAACTTTCTCAGCCTCTAAAACTGCATTAGCTGTTCCAAGTGTTTCTTTTTGATAGCAAATCAAGCATTTATCTTTAATAATATTTTCGATTATTTCTTTTTTAAACCCCAAAATGCAAATAATATTATTAACAGAAGCTCTTTTTAAGTTATCAATTGCTCTTTCAATTAATGTTTTTTCACCTAATTTAATGGCGCATTTAGGCAAATCAATTTGCATGCGACTGCCTTTACCAGCTGCTAAAATTATCCCCCATTTTTCCCTTTCCATTTAATCACCCAATTGTTTTACTCATATATACTTCATAGTTTTGATTTTTAAAATATTTATAAGCTTCTTCCATCACTTTTTTATCACTAAAAAGTCCAAAAGCGCAACTTCCACTGCCGCTCATTAGAGCACCATTTGCTCCATTTTTAATTAGTTCTTTTTTAATCTTATTTATTTCCTTAAATCTTTCATCTTTTTTTAAGGCGCGTTCTAAATCATTAACTAAGTTTTTAGATACTAAATTAATATCACCAATTTTTAAAGCATCTTCTAAAGAAGTAAGCTCCCCTTTAGAACTAAACGAATCTACCATAGTAAATATTTGTTTGGTTGAGCACCCAAAAGATGGTTTAACAATCAAAACATTAAAATTATTTTTGCATTCAATCTTGCGAATTTTTTCACCTGTTCCCGATACAAAAGAAGGTTTGCCATCAATAAAAAAGGCAATATCACTACCAAAATGATTAGCAATCTTCTTTCTTTCTTCCAGATTCATTCGCAATTTCCAAATTTTGTTTAGAGCATTAATAGTACAAGCTGCATCACTACTACCGCCACCAATACCAGCATCCATAGGAATTCTCTTTTTAATAACAATCTTAATGCCTTCATCTATATTATATTTAGATTTAAGATATAAAGCTACTCGATAAACTAAATTCTTTTTCATATCAATATTTTCGCAAACAACTTCGATATCATTGCTTTTAGAAAATATTAATTCATCATATAGCCCTATTTTTACCATTATCATTTCTAAATTGTGATATCCATCAGCTCTTTTAGAAACAACTTTTAAGCCTAAATTAATTTTTGCATATGCTCTTTTGTTCATAACTTTTTTTATAGCATAAGGCGCATTTTCCCTAAGGTTTCAAGTCCACCATATGCATTCCTTCCATTTTCTATTATTTTAAATGTCTCATCTAAATCAACTACTCTAACAAAAGAAGTGCTAGCCACTTTTATAGCAATTATGGCTGGATCAAAAGTATGAACATTTATTCGCTTGGGGCTACTAGCAAAATCAGCACCACTAGCAATTAATGCTTCAAAATTTGATTGACATGCACCTGCAATCACACAACACTCATAGTTGGATTTCTTTAATCTAATTTTTTTTACCGTCTCCATAAAATATTTAGTATTAGTATAATTATTAATATCTTTAAGGCCCTTTTGATTATATAAATCATGACCAGTAATAACGACAATATCAGGATTTAATTTATCTAAATAATACCCAATTTTACTGGGCATATCTTTTTCATTAATTGTGGCCCCATCTGCCTTAATTCCCATTTTTTCATATAATTCTAGACACTTTTTTAGGTATAATTCATCTCCATCAATATGCAAAACTTTTCCTAATAAATATCTTTTCTTTTCACGCCTCCCGGTTTTACTTACCAATGAATAGTATCTATCGTTTTCTTTTTCTTCCTTCTCAATGTCACTAGAATTAGCCATAACCAAATCCGTTAATAAAACAGTTCGATGAAGGCGATAGTTTTTGCCTTTAATATATGCTTTATCATTATCAATTTTAATAATTATATATACAATTTTAATTTCATCGTTAATATATGTGACTTCATCATTTTCCTTCACCAAATCATCACCTATTAACAATATATGTTTATTTATTTTTTTTGGTTAATAAAAACTCTTGATAAAGTTTAACGATTTCTCTAACATCTAATTCTTCGCTTCTTACCGTTTCTTTATAATTAAGATTTGATAAAAAAGTTTTGACTTCTTCTTTATCTAAATTATATCCTACCGTCAAATTATTAACCAAGGTTTTACGGCGCAAAGCAAATATCTTTTGAACAAACTGCAAAAAATCTTTCTTATCTTCAATTGGAAAGTTTTTATCAGCCTTTTCCAAATGAATTACGCAGCTATCAACATTTGGTGATGGATAAAAACAAGTCTTTTTCACCATAAAACACATTTCTGCATTAGCTTGAAAATCAATCAAAACACTTAAGCTTCCATAATCTTTGCTCTTTGGTTTTCCAGTTAAACGCATACCAACTTCCTTTTGAACCATAAAATAAAAATCAGTAATGCGATTATTATCTTCTAATAGCTTAATAATAATAGGAGTTGTTATATAATATGGCAAATTACTAATTACTTTGACTTTTTCACAATCATCAAAATAATGTAAATCATTATCTAAATCAACTTTAAGAAAATCTCCTTCAACAATTTTCAAATTATCTTGATGAAGATTATCTAATAATATTTTTACCATATCACTATCTTTTTCATAGCATAATACTTTTTGACTATTAATAACTAATTCTTCTGTTAATGCCCCAATTCCAGGACCAATTTCTAAAACACCTGTTTTTTTATCAACATTTGCTTCATTAACAATTCTTTTGATAATATTGCCATCAACTAAAAAATTTTGTCCCAATTGTTTTTTAGCATTTAAATTATATTTATTTAAAATCTCTTTGGTTTTGCTAATATTTGCTATCATATAACCACCAAGCATATTCTAACATAATGATTTTCTTTTTTCAAGAATAGAGCGAATGAAAACTTTTTTATTTTAAAGATTTTATTTAGGCTCATTTTTATTAGTCAAACAACTAATTAGTTATAAAATAAATAAAAAGCAAAATAAAGCTAAATTTATGGCTCAATTTTATAAAATAAAAGCCAATAATAAAAAATATCTATTAAGTTTATGCTCAATAGATAAAATTTAACTACTTTTTAAAATTATAATAAAAATTGGCCCATATTAAATATGGGCCATAATATTTAGTCTATTTTTATGCAGCTTTTTCGCTTACTGTATCAACTAAAGCAAAGAAACTGAATGTGTTACTCTTTGTATTAAATTGATATGTAATAACAACTAATTCAACTTCTTTATCAACTAATGATCTAACAGCATCTTTTTGATCATTTGTTAAATATAAGTTATAAACAACTTCACCAGATTGAATGTTGATATAATTGCCGCTAGCAACTAATGTACCAGTAACTTTATAAGCTTTACCATAGTTCTTTAAGTCTTCTCCACCTAAAGCACTAATTTCAGCTAAAGTTTTAGCTTCTGATGCCCATTCATATCCTTCAGCAGTTGATCTTAAAGCAACACTTGTTAATGCGATTTGAGGACCATTGTAGTTTCCTCTAGTACCTTTAACAACAACATCATTACCAACTTTTAAGCCAGCAACTAATTCTCCACCTTTGTTATATACATAGATTGCATTTGTTCCGTCGCTTAATACGAATCCATTGCCATCATAAATGTAAACAACTTTACCAGCGATAGTAACTTCAGCATCAATTTCAGCAGCATGAACTTCTTCAACAGTCATTCCACCAACAAAGTCTGCCATTTCAGCTTCGCCTTCAACTAAATTAGTGTATGAACCTAATTGCCATCCATCAGTGAAGTGTCCGCTATAAACTGGAGCAGTAATTGTAACTTGTTTACCAACTAAAGCTTTTAATTCATCTTGGTTAGTTGATTTATAGTAGTAAAGGATTGCTGGAGAATCTTCAGCTTCAGAAGCACAGATATAAACATTTCCATAGCTTCCTCTTGTTTGAACATAACCAGTAACAGTTACCATTCTACCATATAATTTATTAGCAATTACTTCTTCTGCGTTTTGAGGAGCAGTTGCTAAGTCAGCAATTGAAATATAAACTGATTGATCAGGAGTAACTGCATCATCAACTTTAGTTATTTCAGCATTAGAATTAATTTGTCTTGTATATTGTTTATCATTATTTGTGTAGTTAGTAGTTGTACCAATAACTTTAACAGTATCACCAACGCTAATTCCTTCAGGAAGTTTAGTTCTTACATAGATAACTCCACTTTCATCAGCAACGAAGATATAACCATCGCTATCAGCACTAACAACTTTACCAACGATTAATACGTTCTTACCAGCATTTTCACCATCACATAATGGTAATACTTCAGAAATAGGGCTTTGAGAAAGAGCAGCAACTTTAACTTTAATTGAAACTTTTTCACTTACATCACCAGAAGTGATTGTAGCAGTTAATGTAACTTCAGTTTCTTCAGCAGGATAAGCACCTAATGTACCATCATTAGCGATTAAATCAGGATTTGAGCTTTCCCATGTAACTGTAGCACCTAAACCAGTAGATGTGAATAAGTCTAAATCAGATGCATAAACTTGATCAGCTAAAGCTTCAACAGCTTCTTTAGCTCTTTCAACGATTTCAGCATCAGATAATTTAATATCAGATTCTTTAATAGCATCAACTGTAACAGGAGTTAAATAGAATGCACCATTATAAACACAAATAACACCAGTAACATCAACAACTGAACCCTTAACGAATTTAGCTTTTAATGCTGCTTGATCATCTTTAACTAATGGACAAACGCTACTAGAAATTCTTACATAAGAACTCTTTCCGTTTAATGTGAAATTCAAATATCCATTGCTTTCATCAATAGTAGTTAATTCAACGCCCTTAATAGTAACTAATAAACCTTGTTTATCAACTAATTCTGCATCTTTAGTATCTGCAGCTTTATTGAATAAATCAGTATAATCAACAGGAGTAACTTCTTTAACTTCACTATTAACTACTTCAACAGCAATGTCTAATGATGTATTACCAACAAGTTCATAAGTACCATTATATAAACTCTTTAAAGCAGTAGCAGTAATTTCCATACCAACTTTAAGATTTAAATCAGTAACTGGATCTTGTTTCATACCATATACATAGTATCCACCAACTTCGTCTTGTAAATAAAGAGCGTTTGTACTATTACCACGTGAACTAGCGATTAATCCAGTAATAACACCTTTAACTGTTAATAATTTATCATTTTCAGCAGCTTTATATTCTTCCCATGTATTAACTTGGAAAGCAGGAACAACTCTATCATATGATTTTGTTAATGTATTTTTACTAGGACTAGTAATTGTTGCTTTAATAGTATATTTAACTTCAGCGCTAGCTTTTTCATTAACATCTACATGATATGCATCGCTACCAGCTTGACCTTTAACGTCATCAGCATTACCGCTTTTAACTTCGATTTCCCAATCAACTGTAAATTCTTTGCCATCAACAACAACTTTATTGATTAATGTATAATCAGCTGGTGTTTGTTGAGAGCCATCTTTATACATTGAGTCAACAATGCTTCCTGCGTTGGCTAAAGCTTCTTTATCATCATTCTTGTTGCCACCGCATCCAACTAAGCAAACTAATAATAAGATTGCAAGAACAAAACTTAGAATTTTACTTTTTTTCATTTTTTACCTCTCTTTAATGAATTGTAATATTTTTCAATGAAAATACTTTAATTTGATACTCGCCATCAAAATAATCAACTACTCCCTTAACATCAAGAGTTTTTCCCTCAAACATTTCACTTGTAACCAAGTCATTGTTTTCATCATATAACACAACAGTACGAACTTGAATTGTATAACCATTAATCTCACAAGTAATAGTCATAGCTCCTTTTGAAGAACTATCATCATTAGTTGTTGTATAAATACTTTTAACAACTAAGTTATTTAAACTAACACTTGTATTCATAATTAATTCAGCATAACTAAATTCTTTTGTTTGGTCATCAAATTCAATACTTACTTTACCGCTAGTAAATTTTTCTGGATCGATTTCGGTATAGTTTGGATTATGTCCTTCCTCAATTAATTTTAAATTTTCTTCAGGATTAGGAGTAAATGGTAAGTATTTAACATCGGAAATTTGATAAGTTCCACCAGTTTCATAGTATGAAACCTTTCCAACAATCCTTACTAAATTACCAACGCTTAATATTTTTATACCATCGCCATTTAAATTGAATCCATAGTAAACACTAATTCCATAATAAAGTCCAGTTTCTGGATCATAGCTTTCAACATAAGCGCTATTGCTATAATTTCTAATAACAACCGCCTCAAAAGCTACTTTAACTCCATTATATTCTTCAATATTACAACGCAATTCTTTTAAAGTGATTTCTTTTGCTTCACCATAATAGAAATCAGGATCTTTCCCATCAGAATACATATTAAGTTTTTGTGTACGAGCTTGAGATAAAGCTTGTAAACAAACCTCTCCATAACGAGTACTACCTGTACCTGAAGCAAAGGCTAATCCATTTTGTAATATCTCTAAATTTAAATTACGATATTCACTACTGCTATCTTCTTTGTACCATACCCAAACAAGTAAACGGGTACTTGTTCCATCGATATTCCATTTACTATCATTAGATTCAACAATTATAGATACTGCTTTTTCTAATTTTGATTTAGTAAAATTAGCAGCTTTCTTGCCCCAAGGTTCAATATTACCTGTAGATTCAGGAGTATCAATAGCTAAATAACGTGCTTTTAAAACTCCGTCTTCACTTATTGTTTTTGGGCAGTAGAAATGTGTTGTATCACCATCAACAAAGTTTTTAACAGTTACTTCTTGTTTAACTGTTTCACTTGTCATATCCAATTTTAATTGACTTGCATAATCAATGTCTTCTTGTTCTGGTGGGTCAACAATTGGAGGGTCAACAGGTTTGCAAGATGCAGCGACTAAACCAGCCACTAACATCATTGCAATAAATAATATAATTTTAAATGATTTTTTCATATTAATTTCTTTCGATAATTTTTATTTAAATTGCATATTCACATTCATCAATTGCATCTTTGAAAGCTTTAGCGATAAATGCATCAATATCTTTTGATGTATCAGGAAGAACTTTATCAATTAAAGCACCTACTTCATCACGAGCTTTAGATGAACCATAGAATGCAGGAGAAGTATAATATGCTTCTTCTTGTTCTAAGCAAACTTTAGCGCTTAAATAAGCAATGTATTCTTTTCCATTAGCTTTAGCCATATTTTCTTGCCATACAGGGTTTTCACTAACAGATTTGATAACTGGAATATAACCAGATACAGATGCAAATGCAGCTTGGAAGTTAACATTTGTTGTTAAGAATTTAACAAATAACCATGAAGCAACAACTTCTTGAGGGTTATCTTTCTTGAAAATACAAACGCTTGGTCCTTGAGAAATAACTTTAGGATTTTGAGGATTTGCTTGAGGAATTGTAGCAATACCAGTTTCAAATCTATAAGTTGTATTTCCTTCACTATCTGTGTCAGCAGGAACTTGGTGAGTTGCACCAGCAGAAGAACCTATTGACATATAACTTCTAATTTTATCAGTTGAAATGAACAATCCAGATGTATATGCACCATATAATCCTTGAGTTGTTACATAACCTTTTTCATACCATTCATGGAATCTCTTAACAAAGGCACGGTTTTCAGCATTGTCAAATAAGAAATGATTTCCAGTTGCTGAAGTATAAGGAGTACCTAATTGTTCGCACATTGTAATAAACCAGTTAGCAGATGAGTCATATCCAAGAGGAATTGAATCAGGATCTATTTCTTTAATTTTTTTACATACATCTTCCATTTCATCCCAAGTTGTTGGAACTTTGATATTATTTGCATCAAAGAATGTCTTATCATAATATAATACTTCAGTTGATTTAGAGAATGGCATACTATACATTAATCCGTCACCAAATTGACGTCCTTCTTCATAATAACCTTCAATGAAATCAGCTTTTTGTGCATCAGTTAAACCAATAATAGCGCCTTCTCCAGCGTTAGAATTACTATCAGGAATCTTAGAATCAATTAAGTTATCTAATGTAACTACAGCTTTTGCTAAGTTATACAAAGCTATATGGTCAGGATAACAATAAGCAATATTTGGTTGATTCTTTTGAGTAATTTCAGTATTAATACGGTCTCTTACATCATCATAACCACCAACAGATTCATAATTAACTGTAATGTTTGGATAGATTTTATTGAACTCAGCAATATAAGTATCTAAAACAGGAGTTAAATTTGTACCCATTGTATGATAGAAAGTAATTGTAACTTTAGAACCATCATATCCTTCTTCAGGAACATCAAAGTTAGGCATTGCGCGTTTTTTAGCACAACCTACAAGCACGAATGCTATAAACAAAAGCATAACTAAAAATAAACTTCTCTTTTTCATTTTTTACCCTTTCTTAGAAATATATTTATTTATTTGAATTAGTTTGAAAACTTAATTCCTAACCTTTAATACCGCTACGACTTACACCCTTCATTATGTATTTTCTTAAAAAGATAAATATTAAGAATAATGGAAAGGAAACAATCGCAACAGCTGCCATTTGTCGTGGCATATTTGTTTCACCACTTGCATCAGTAAATGCATTACGCAAACCATTTGTAATCATTCTATGTGCTTCATCATTAGCAACTAGATTTGGCCAAATATATGAGTTCCAAGCACCCATCATCTTTAAAATTGTAATAGAAATTAAAGTAGGAAGGGCTAATGGAATCATAACTTTCCACAAATATTTTATATCACTTGTTCCATCAACTTTAGCAGCTAAATATAATTCATTAGGAATTTGCATAAAATTCTGTCTTAACAAATATATATAAAAGACACTAACTAAGAACGGAACAATCAACGCTGTAAATGTATGCGTCCACCCGAATGCTGTAACAGTTCCATAGTTTGTAATTGTAAATAATTCACCAGGAATCATCATTGTTGCAAGCAATGCTCCAAACAATGCATTCTTTCCTTTGAATTCAAGTCTAGCAAAAGCAAACGCTGTTAAGACAGTAATTACTAATGATAGAGCTGTTGAAACAACACCAACAAATAATGTATTTAAGAACAATCTACCAAGATTGGCAACTTGAAAGGCATCAGCATAATTTGAGAACATCAATCTTCTTGGCCACATTGTTGGAACAGCTAATTTATATTCCTCAACAGACTTTAAAGATGAGTTTATCATCCAATAGAATGGGAACAAAACTATAATAGCCATAAAAATCAAGAAAGCATATATAGCAACTTTAACAAGTATTTTTACAACTTTTTGTTTGTTAGAAACATGTTCCAAATTGGCTTCATGCATAACATTTAAGGAAGTAGCTTCTTTAGTATTCTCTTTTGATTCAACTTCAAGAGTACTTTCTTCTTTTTCAACTTCAAGCGGTTGTTGCTCTTCTATAATTTTATTTTCTTTATTTTCTACCATAGTGAGCACCTCTTAATAATGTGTTCTCTTTTTGCCGACATATAGGTTAACCATAGTAACAGCAAAAATAATAACAAATAGAATTAATGCAGCCGCACTTGCACGACCTTGTTGAAGGTTAGGCAACGCATCATATATAAATCCAACAATAGTATTCAAACGTCCTTTATCACTAGCAGGTCCCATTGAATCGCCAAATACACCGACAATGCTTGAATACTCTTTAAATCCACCAATAAATCCAGTAATAACAACATAAGCAATCATTGGTGAAAGTAGAGGAACAGTTATTCTTGTAAATGTTCTAAATCTTGATGTACCATCAATTTTTGCAGCTTCATAATATTGTTTATTTACGCTTTGTAATCCACCTAATAAAATTAAAATCTTAAATGGTAAGGCATTCCAAACGATATAAATAACCATAACAATCATATTGGTAGTATAAGTTGAAGATGTATTAATCCAGTCAATAGGATTAAATCCCAAAGCCATTAATAGGTTGTTAACAACACCTGGAGTATTAAAATTAGCAATTGTACCAACAATATTAAACATTGCTGCGAATACCATACCAATAGCAATTGAGTTTGTTACATATGGTAAAAAGAAGATTGTTTGGAAAAATCTACTTAATGGCTTAATTGAATTTAAGCATACAGCAATTATTAAAGCTAAAATTGTTGATAGAGGGACAGTAATAACACACAACAAAGTTGTTGTTAATAAGGCTCTCTTAAATTCTTTATAACGTAATATTCTTGTAAAATTCTGAATTCCTATACTAAAAGTGGCTCCACCAATTTCGCTTTGCAAACTGTAATTGTTTAAGAATGCCATTCTAATAGTATTAATAATTGGCCATACAGTAAAAATTAATAATAAAATGATTGCTGGCGCTAAATAAAGCCAAGCCTTCCATTGATGCTTACTGTCAACCATTTTATTTTACCTCATCTAAATATATTCTCTCTTCTGTTTCAGCATCAAAGATAAATACTTTATGTGGTTTCAATGAGAATTTAACTTCCTCAGCACCATCTAATTTAACATCAGCATCAACAATTGAACGAATAATTGGATTTTGTGATGCAGCATTTGATGAAACGATTGATACATCACGACCCATAACTTCTATATTTTGAACCTTGCATGTAAGTGGGCCTTTTGGATCAACAATAAATCCTTCAGGTCTAATTCCTACAAATACTTTTTTGTCAGGAACATTGCTTACATTCATAACTTTTTCTTCTCCAATAAATAAAGATCCATTTTTAACTTCACCATCAAATACATTGATAGGAGGAGTTCCTAAGAATTTAGCAACAAATAAGTTTTTAGGATTGTCATAAACATCTTGAGGTTTATCGATTTGTTGAACAACACCTAGTTTCATAACAACGATTAAATCAGAAATACTCATCGCTTCTTCTTGATCGTGAGTTACGAAGATAGTTGTAATCTTTGTCTCCTTTTGAATTCTTTTAATTTCTTCACGTGTTTGTAAACGTAAGCGCGCATCCAAATTTGATAATGGTTCATCAAGCAATAATACACGAGGCATCTTTACTAAAGCTCTAGCAATAGCGACACGTTGTTGTTGACCACCAGATAACTCACTTGGTTTACGATCCATTAATTCATCAATCTGAACAAGTTTAGCAGCTTCATATGCTCTGTCAAGCATTTCCTCTTTAGACAATTTATCTGCTCCTTTTAAGTTTTGTAATGGGAACAAAATATTTTGTTTAACAGTCATATGAGGATATAAAGCATAGTTTTGGAAAACTAATCCAACTCCTCTATTTTCAGGAGTTAACTCAGTAACATCATCATCACCAAAAAAAATCCTGCCGCTAGTTGGTTTCTGTAACCCGCTTAACATATAAAGCGTTGTACTTTTACCACAACCAGATGGTCCTAAAAGCCCGATTAGCTTTCCATCGGGGATAGTAAAAGTAAAGTCGTTAACAGCCACAACTTCTTCAGGATTTTTCTTGTTTCTACTAGGAAAAATTTTCGTCAAGTTTTGCAATCTAACTTCCATAATACTTATTTATTCCTCTCTGAATTATTATTTATTGAAGACTTTTATAAATTAAAATCTCCATTAGACTTATTATAACAAAAAATAAAATTTTTTTCAACCCTTTATCAAAAATAAATTAAATGAATGTTTAAAGATGTCATATTTTTTATTTTTTAAAAAACTAATTCAGATATTTATCTAAAAGATTTTTTCCTATTAAAAATATTTTTTTGTTTCGGCTTCATTTTTTGAATATTCTTTTTTTGCAGCCAATAATTCTTCTTCACTATAATAGATCATTTGACTTGATTTATCAACAACCACTGTACCAGACATTAAATCATGAATTAAACATTTATTTTTATTGGCAAAAAGCAAAACAATTTGTGTGATTAAAATGGCTCCCATAATAATGACTCCAAAAATGCCAGCACTGCCAAATATCATCATAATAATTATATAAACTGGTATCATTGTTTCAATTGTAAATTTCCCTAAAAAGCTTCTAATAAAAAGCATTAATGGAGTAATACGAACACAATTTTCCTTCACCAAACATATACCGAAAATCTTCTTTCCCAAGGTTTGTCCATTTTTAAAAATGAGTGGAAGTATAAATTCAACAATTAAAACTCCTACTAATATTCCTCCAGTAACCATCAATAAAGTTAAATTAATAATCAAATTATATTGATAAACTAATTCTTTATCTTGAGCAAGAACTTTGTCGAAATCTATATATACTTGTTTTTCTTCATCGCTTAAAGCTTGGTATTGTTCTTCAGAAATATCAAAACTAATTCCATGTTCCTCTTCATATGACTCAATAAGCTCGTTCATACGATTTTCATATTTTTGATAATGACTATCAAAATTGGTAATTAGAGAAAGCAATAAAATTATACCACTAGCAATAATAACAGTCATAATCATATCTAAAAGATATGCTGAAAATCTTTTTAGTAAACTCGCTTTTTCTAAGGTAAACAAGCTTTTATTCATAATGATCTCCTTTATCAATTAATTCTTTTATTTTTTCATCAAGCTTTGGAAAAGTCTTTTTTAAAATAATTGGTTTATTATTTTTATCAACAAAACAATGTTTAGTTTTTCCAACTAAAACTAATTCATTGGTTTTTTGATTTATCATTGTATATTTAATAATTAGTTTTACACCTTTAAACTCTTCAATTGCACACTTTATTTCTACAAAATCATCAAAGGTTGTTGGGGTTTTAAAATCACATTCAACACCAATAACAGGAGAGATGATTCCTTCTTTTTCTAAAGTAGCATAGCCACAACCAATTTGTTCTAAAAAGTCAACTCTTGCTTCTTCCATCCACCGTATATAATTGGAATGATGAGTAATTCCCATTTTATCTGTTTCATAATATTGAACATGATGAATATATGTTTTCATATTTTTCTCCATTTTTTTATAATTATATCATTTTTTCTTATATATTTCAATTACAAAAAAAGTCATAAGAGATATTCCCTTATGACAATTATTACATTTTAGTTCTTCCTTCTAAAGCTTTAATTAAAGTTACCTCATCAGCATATTCAATATCACCACCAGCAGGTAGTCCATAGCCAATTCTTGTAACATTAACTCCTTCTTTTTCCAAAAGTATTTTTATATATTGAGCAGTTATTTCTCCATCCATACTACCACTAATAGCAATAATAACTTCTGATATATTTTCATTTTTAACTCTTTCGGTTAATTTATCTAGATTAATATCATCACTAGTAGTACCATTGGTTAAAGAAATAAGTCCATTCAATGTATGATATTTACCATAGTATTGTCCTGTTTTTTCAAACATAACAATGTCTCTAGTATCAGAAACAACTAACAAAGTATTATCGCGATGTTTATCTTTACAGATATCACAAACATCCATATCTGTATAGCAACCGCAAATAGCACACTTTTTGGTTTTCTTATTTATCTCTTTTAAACATTCGCTGAATTTTTCAACATCTTCTTTAGAACATTTTTGAATGGTAAAAAAGGCTAATCGTTCGGCTGTTTTAGGGCCTATTCCCGGATACATTTGAAAGCATTCAATTAAATCTTCCAACGCCTTGTAGTATTTCATTGTCTAGAATAAACCTCCAAAGCCACCTAGCATACTATTATATTTTTCCATTCTTTCTTTAGTTGTCTTTTCAATATCTTTATATGCTTGATTACAAGCAGCAACAATCATTTCACTAAGCATTTCAATATCTTCTTTTGATTCAATTTCAAAATCATCTTCAACATTAATTGCTTTAATTTCTTTAGTCCCATATACTTCTACATTAACAACTCCGCCAGCAGAAGCATAAAAAACAGTGTTTTCGATTTCTCGTTGCGTTTCAAGCATTTCATCTTGCATCTTTTTTATTTTTTTCATTAAAACTTGTTGATTCATTATTTTTCTCCTTATTTAATTTCAACATCATCGCCAAATAAATTCTTAATGTTTTCAAGCATCTCTTCTTCTGGAGTTAGATCTTTTCCATCATCGCTCATAGCATCAAGAGCGGGTTCATTAATTGGTTGAAGATGTATTTCTTTTGAACCAATATTATATTGGTTAGCATATTCTTTTCTCTTATCTAACCATATACCTTCTGGTAAAGCCATATAGTTATATAAATCGCCTAGTAAATCATAAAGCAATTTCAATGATTCGCGTTTAAATCTCTTGCGCATTACTTGATTGCAAATACTTGCTGTTGAATATACTAAAATAAACTCGCGATTACCAACTGCAGCAATTGCTCCATCAGCTAATAATTGCGCAATATTTTTCTTATCATCTGGTGCCATTTCTGGAAGTCTACTCCAAAGATTAGTCAAACGATTTTTATCATTTCTACATTCAGGAGTACGGGCATCATTTAAAATTCTTTCAATAACGCTGACATCATAACTAGCATATTCATCAACCTCTACAGCTTGAGCTAATAATGATTCTTTTTGAACTCTTCTTGCCTCTTCTTCCATTTTTTGTTTTTCTTCTTCACTAGGTTCTTGAGGAGCTGGCGCTACAGGTTCAGCATTAGATAATTTCTTATGCAACTGTTCACGTTCACCACTAAATAATTGTGATTTAGGAGTCACAATTTGATCCTCACCATTGACTCTAATAACAAGTTGAGAATGAGGGCGAGTATCAGCTGATAATTGACTAAGACTATTATTTAAAGCTCTTTCGGCTGGAGAATCACTTTCATATTTGTGAGTTCCATATAAATCAACAGTGCTTTCTTCTTTATCTCTTTGCAAATACATATCTTTCATGCTCTTATTTAAAGCATCTTTAGCATTTTGACCTGGGCGTTTAGGTGCAATAATTTCTTCTTGAGGAAGTTCTTCGTCAACCTCTTCAGTTTCATTATTTTTAACTTTTTCTTGTTCATTCTCATGCTCAATTGGAACAGCCATCACTGTCTTTTCAAATTGAATTGGGCTTTCCTCAACAATCTCTTCAACTTCTTCACGCTCAATACTTTCAACAATTTGTTCTTTTCTTTGGCGCTTTATATCTTCTCTTTCTAAGCCTTCAAAATCAACACGTTCTTTGATAGGACGTTTTTCTAAATCAGCAATAGTAGTAACATCATCACCAAATAAACATGTTTGATTTTCATTGTTATTGCGAGATTTCTTACCAATTGTTGGTTGATTAATTAAAGTACCAGAAATAATCTTATATACTTTATCTTCTAAATATTCAATTCTAGCATTAAGATTTGTTTCATCGACTTGATTATTGCTTCTATTATTTTGATGAATTTTCTCTTCAACAAAATCCTCAATTTGTTTATAATCAACATTACCATTTAAATTAGCATCTAATAATCTATCAGTAATAATGTCATTTAATTTATCTTCACTATAACTCTTTTCTTCTTTAAGTTGATTAATAGCATTTTCTAAATTATTGACGCGATTAATAAGATCTTCATCAATTATAGGAGCACTATTTTCTTGGATATTTTGTAAAGCATTATAATTAGCTTTAATCAAAGATAAATCTTCTTTAATCTTATCAATATCTTTTTCAAAATTATTAGAATTATTACTAGGAGCGCTACCATTATTTTCCAAATCATTAACTCTTTGAATAACTTTAGGCAACTCTAATTTACCTAATTCAGTAATAACACGATTAACTTTTTCATCAACAAGTTTAAGTTGATTATTATCAACATTATTGTTGTTATTGCTTGCTTCAACCTTAACTAATCCTTTAGCATCAATCTCATCAATCTTTTCTTGTAAAGCTTTAACTTTATTTAATAAATCTAAGTCATTATCGCTAACATTAATCATCTTAATAATAGCAATCTCTAAGAAAATATGAGAGGTTGTTGAAAGGCGTAATTTACCTTGAGTATCGCTTAAAACATCAACATAATAGAACAACTTTCTTTCATCAATATTTTCAGCTAATTCTTTAAAAGCAGGTTTAGCAAAAATATATTTACGATATTCACTTGTATTAACATTTTTATATAATAAAACATCGCGATAGAATTGTAACATTGTTGTTATAATTTTATTGACTTCTTTTCCCATATTTAATAAATCATTAACAATTTCTAAAGCCTTAGATATATCTTTGTTTTGGAAACATGTTGCAAGTTCAATAGTCTTATCATAACTTAAGTTACCAGTAACACTATTAACATCTTCAACAGTAACTTCATCATCACTTAAAGATATAGCTTGATCTAAAAAACTATGAGCGTCTCTTAGGCCACCTTCAGCACTTTCAGCAATCGAAATAACAGCCTCTTCAGTGATTTTGATATTTTCATTATCACAAATCTTTTTAATTGATGCGGCAATTTCATCAACTGTTAAGCTCTTAAAATCATATCTTTGGCAACGAGAAAGAATTGTTGGTAAAACCTTTTGAGGCTCTGTAGTTGCTAAAATAAAAATTACATGTTTAGGAGGCTCTTCTAAAGTCTTTAGCAAGGCATTAAAGGCACTTGTTGTAAGCATATGAACCTCATCGATAATATAGATTTTATATTTAGCTCCGCTAGGTAAAAACTTAACACGTTCTCTTATTTCTCTTATCTCATCAACACCATTATTACTTGCAGCATCGATTTCAATAACATCAGGGCTACTACCCTCCATAATCTCTTTACATGATGTGCACTCGTTACAAGGTTCACTACCTTCTCTATGAGAACAATTTAAGGCTTTGGCTAAAATACGTGCAATTGTAGTTTTACCTGTACCACGAGGGCCACTAAAAAGATATGCATGAGTAATACGATCATTAGCTAAAGCATTTTTTAATGTTTTAACAATTGTTTCTTGCCCAATAACATCTTCAAATTTTTGTGGACGATATGTACGGTATAAGGCTTTGTATGCCATATCATCATCTCCTATCTCATTAATTATATCACGTTTTTATTGCTTTTAATAGTAGATTTTTCTTTTTTCAAATATTATCACTTAACTCTCTATTATTATATCAAAAATAACTTTATTTGAAAATAAAAATTTTATTTCATTTTTTATTCCCTTCTTTTTTAAAATTTTTAAGTTTTAAATTTATTAATTAATCATATATTTAATTATGAAAAATTATTTTATTTTTTTAATAGGTGGCTTAAGTCTTTTTCTTATTGGCCTGAACTCCATGTGAGAATCATTATTTATTTTTAATATTAATAGTTTGAAAAAAACAATAAAGAAGTTAACTAATCATAAAATATCATCATTTTTGATAGGAATTATTTTTACAGCTTTAATTCAATCTTCATCAGGAGTAACCGCAATAACCATTGCTTTTTTAAGCAGTGGTTTGCTTTCATTTGAAGCAAGTGTTTTAATAATATTAGGAAGCAATATCGGTACATGCATTACTCCTTTTATCTTTACATTTAATATTGATAAATATGCCCTTTTAATAATTGTCTTAGGATATATATTATCATTAATTAATAAGCATAAAATAAAAATATTAGGAAATATTATTATTGGATTGGGTTTAATATTTTTAGGTTTAGGCTTTTTAGATTATGGTCTAAATTACTTATCACAAAATATTTTATTCACCAATATTTTAAAAAACACTAAATCTCCTTTTTTATCAATAATCATATCGAGTTTTGTGGCAACAATTTTACAATCAAGTAGCGCTACAATTGCTATTACTCAAAGCCTATATAACAATCAAATAATTAGCATATATAGTGCTTTAGGATTTATGTTAGGGGCTAATATTGGTACGTGTCTGGCAAGCTACATTTTAGCAATTTCATCAAGCAATGAAGCCAAATTATCTATTAAAGTTAACATAATTTTTAATATTGTTGGAGCATTAGCTTTCTTTATCTTTTTAAAACCTTTTGCTAAATTATTACTTTTTTTAGAAAATCATTATCAACTTACTAAAAGTATAACTATAGCTTACAGCCACTTAATATTTAATATCGCATCAACACTTATTGTTTTTATCTTTTTCAAACAATTTCTATATGTTTGTACAAAAAGGCTTTTTCAAGTTGACACTAATACTAAAAAGTAGTAAAATATTATTAATCTAAATAAAACGATGAAAAGAAAAGTAATTATTTTCCCTCGATAAAGTGACATAAGAATAGTGAGAACTTATGATGATAAAATAATGAAAGAACACTTGGAGTTGTTGGAAGAAATGAGTAGAACCAACCGTTTAGCTCACGTTATCGAGCCAATTGAGGTGCATCTAATTATTAGGTGAACTAAGGTGGTACCGCGAATTTTCGTCCTTAGAAGTTTATCTTTTAAGGACTTTTTTTAATGGAGGTAAATATGAAAAGAACAAAAGTCAAAGAATTATTTATGCAAAAAGAAAAATTTAGCGAATGTGAAACAACAATTTGTGGATGGGTTAGAAGCAATCGTTCTCAAGCTCAATTTGGTTTTTTAAATGTCAATGATGGTTCCTTCTTTGAATCTATTCAAGTAGTTTACGATGACAAAATGGAAAACTTCAATGATATTTCTAAATTTAGAGTTGGTATGAGCGTGTTAGTTAAAGGAATTGTTAAATTAACTCCTAATGCTAAGCAACCTCTAGAAATACATGCAACATATGTAGAAATGTTAGGTGATTGTCCAGAAAATTATCCAATCCAACCTAAACGTCATACGCGTGAATTTTTAAGGGAAGTTGCTCATTTAAGACCAAGAACAAACTTGTTTTCTGCCGTATTTAGAATAAGAAGCGTTGCAGCTCAAGCTATTCATACATATTTCCAAGATAGAGGATATGTTTATGTTCATACACCTTTGATTACATGTGCTGACTGTGAAGGTAGTGATCAAATGTTTAAAATTACTACACTAAATATGAATAAACTTCCTCTAGAAAAAGATGGAAAAGTTGATTATTCTAAAGACTTGTTTGGTAAACAAGCATTTATCACAGGATCTGGTCAATTGCAAGGTGAAACATTTGCCATGGCTTTTGGTGATATTTATACTTTTGGGCCAACCTTTAGAACAGAAAACTCAAACACCAAAACTCATGCCAATGAATTCTGGATGATTGAACCAGAAATGGCCTTTTGTGATTTGGAAGGATTAATGGATATTGAAGAAGAAATGTTAAAATATGTTGTAAAATATGTTATGGATAAATGTCCAGAAGAAATTGATTTTTGTGATAAGTTTGTAGAAAACGGATTAAAAAATAAATTAACTTCATTATTGAATAGTGCCTTCGTTCGTATTTGCCATCACGACGTTATTGACATTCTAAAGAAAGCAAACGTCAAATGGGAATTCCTTCCTGATTATAATGAAGATATTGCTAAAGAGCACGAAAAATATATTACTGATTACTTCAATGGACCTGTTTTCATAACTAACTGGCCTAAAGATATTAAAGCTTATTATATGAAACTTAATGATGATAACAAAACTGTAGCTGCTGTTGACCTTGTTGTGCCACAAGCAGGAGAATTAATGGGAGGATCTCAAAGGGAAGAAAACCTTGAGAAACTAATCAAACGTATGGATGAAATGCATGTTGATAAAGAGGGAATAGATTGGTATTTAGATACTAGACGATATGGTGGATGTGTTCACTCTGGATTTGGAATGGGCTTTGAAAGACTTATCATGTATCTAACAGGAATTGAAAACATTAGAGATGTTATTCCATTCCCTCGTACCCCTAAAAATTGTGAATTTTAAAAAGGAAGACTTCAAATCTTCCTTTTTTTATTCATCATAGTCATCTAAAAAACTATGCATTTTATCTTTATGATACCATCCCATCACACAATTCAAATTAACATTTTCGCCACTTGCATAAATGCTTTTGTCAACATCTTTGTATTCTTTTTTTAAATTAGCAATTAATTCTTTTATTTCTTTTCTTTTAGAAGGAAGTTCGCCACTTGCCACTGAACAACCACAATTCATCGCTTGTATTTCACAATAATTAATATAGTTCTTAATCTCTTTTTCTTCAACATACACCATTGGCCTAATTAATTCCATTCCCGGATGATTAGTTGATTTTAATTTCGGAACCATTGTTTTAAATGTCCCACCATATAAAACATTCAAAAGAGTTGTTTCAATTACATCATTAAAGTGATGTCCTAAAGCAATTTTATTGCATCCCACTTCTTTAGCAAAATCATAAAGAAAACCTCTACGCATTTTAGCACATAAATAACATGGTTGATCTTTACCTAATAATTGTGAAACTTTAAAAATATTTGATTCTTTAATAATAATAGGAATATTCATTTTTTGAGCATTTTCTTTTAGTCTTGTTAAATTTGCTTCATTAAAACCGGGATTCATAACTAAAAATTTAACATCAAAATTAATCTTCCCATGTTTCTTTAATTCTTGAAACAATTTAGCTAAAACAAAACTATCTTTTCCTCCCGACATGCAAACAGCAATTTTATCATTTTCTTGTATTAAATTATAGTCATTAATAGCTTTGCAAAAAGGAGCAAATATTTTCCCACGATATCTTTTAATCAATGCTCTTTCCATTTCTAAATAGTTCATAAAAATCACCTATAATTAAAAAGAGAGATTGCATATGCAATCATCTTTTTTTCTTTTTCTTTGCAGCTTTTTCAGTTTCTTCTTTTTCTTCAGCAAAGAAGATAAAGCAGAAACTCATAGTAACTAAACCAACTAAAGCAAATCCAATTAAAGCTTGCCACCAAATGTATTTTGTGAAAATCCATTTGTTTAATCCGGCAGCAACTAGCTTTTTCTTTAAGTTGTCATTTTCACCAATTGCAACATTAAAGCCTTTTTCATAATCTTCTTCATTTAGATTTGCAGCTTTATATTCGAAATCTTCAATATAATCTTCTAAAAGAATATGATCAGCTTCCAAATTGTTTGTATCTCCACCTGATGTAATCTTTAAAAATGCTTTAATTTTAATATTAACATCTGAAGAAAACTTTGCTGGAAATTGTCTTTCACGGAAAATTGTATCTTGAACAAAGTTCTTTGTTTCACTCTTTTCATTAGCATATTCAGGAATAGAATCATAGTCAGGAATATTATCATTTCCTTGAGCTAATGTATATATTAAAGAATCACGATTATTTGTAGGAACAAATTCAATTGTAAAATAAGGCATTCCCGCATCTTCAATAATCTTAGGATCATCTAAATGAAAATATTCTTTAATCTTTGTATAATTTGCATTATAAACATACACTTCAAATCTTGTATTTAAAACTTTTTCAACATCAGCTGATGGTTTATAAGGTTCTAAGTGACGATAAATAGCAATAGTAAATAATCTAGTACCTTCTTCATCAGTAACGTCTTTTTTATATAAAGGATCTGAAGAATATAAATAGTTTTCAAGTTTCATATAATTATTTATACGATCTTGTGAAGTTGTTATTCCATCATTTAAATGTAATAAAAATTCACCTTGAATTTGACTTGCTAAAATATTATTAGGATTGAATGGATTATATCTAACATTATATCCATATGCGCCAACAGCAACAGCTGCAACAATTGGCAATAAAATAGAAATTATTAAAACAATAATTTTTTTCATAATTGTCTCCTTTTTTTGATTCCAAATTATAATACCATATTATTTATTTTTTTTCAAGTATTAATTGATTTCCACCATGTCATTCTCTTCCTTTTTGACTGATAAGAGCAAGAAAAACCAAAGAATGATATAGAAAAGTGCAAACCTTGCATATCTTATTATTGAGACATATACTGATGTGGTTCCATTATCAGTAAGAACACTTAAAATAATATTAACAATTAATAAACTAAAGCATACTATTAAACTTATCCAATAAAATAATTTAGACATTTGTTTATCTTTTATGCTTAAGCAATAATTTGTAATAATAATAACAGGCATTATTATAAATATGATTTGTTGTATAAAGGGTGTTATAAAGTTATTCAATTCGTTTTGATGAGTTATTAATGTTATTATACTAAAAACACATGATAAAACATCAGCACCTAAAATTATAATTGCTAATATTTTTGACCATTTCTTTTCTTTAATAAACATTAATGCAAACAATGGTATAAATACTACCACAAAACGAACAATATTAAAAATAACAATTCCAGTAGATATATTTTGATAGATATTAATAGTATCTATAATAGATAAGATAAAATATATTATACATAATACTAACAAACAAATATGGCTTTTTTTCATAATTTTCTCCTTTTTTTAAATATTATCACAAATTACTCATATTTTCAATCTATATATTTAATAACATATTTAATAAAATTTTTTTGAAAAGTCTTGAATTTTTTTGAATTATATAATATAATATTAGTGAAAGGAGAAAAAATAATGGAAATTCAATGGTTTACTAAAGATATGAGTGGGGTGGCCACCATTTATGAAACCAATATTACATTGAATACTATTGCCTCAAGTCACTTTGCCAATAGTTATGCAACTCTTATTGGTTTCAATAAAAGAGATACTACTCTACTTATAAAATCATTAAACAAAGAAGAAGCAATTAGTGGACGTTATTCTGACAATGATTTACATCAAATTTCTATAAAGCCAAGTTACGGAAGAATTAATGGGAAGACGATTATAAAAAACATTTGTCACTTTTTTCCTTTAGATTTTTCTGAAAAGACTTTTTACAAATTTAAGTGTGAATGGGATGCAGAAAATAAATCACTAAAAGTCCTATTAAAGGAGGCGATTTATTAATGGGTACCCTATTTTGGATAATGATTGCCTTTTGGATAATTATTTTCGTTGTGACATTGATTGTTGAATTGCAAACTGCTGATTTAACTTCAATTTGGTTTTGTATTGGCGCTATAGGTGCTTTAATTGCTGCATTATTTGAATTAAATGTTATTTATCAATTATTAATATTTATTGCTATATCTGGTGTAATGATTCTAGCAACTCGTCCTCTTACAAAAAAGATGATGACCAAAGATATTATTCATACAAATGCTGATAGATTAGTAGGAATGATCGGAATTGTTACTCAAGATATTATAGGAGATAATGTTGGTGAAGTTAAAGTTGAAGGAAATCTATGGAGAGCCATAACTTTAGATGGAGATGATATTAATATTGGTCAAAAAGTTATTATCAACTCATTTAGTGGAAATAAAATTGTTGTTTCAAAAATTAATAGTGAAAAGAAAGATGACATTGAGATTATTTAAGGAGGTATTTGACAATGTTTTTATCTGCTGTTGATGTCGTTGTTATTGTTGCATGTATTATTGCTGTAATTGTGGTTGTTGTTGTAGCATCTAGTTTCCGTGTTGTATCACAAGCTAGTGCTTATGTTGTTGAAAGATTAGGTACATATTATAAAACATGGGGAACAGGAATTCATTTCTTAACTCCTATATTCTGCCGCGTTGCTAAAAAAGTTTCTTTAAAGGAACAAGTAATGGACTTTGATCCACAACCTGTTATTACTAAAGATAATGTAACAATGCAAATTGATACAGTTGTATTCTTTACAATTACTGACCCAAAAGCATATTGCTATGGTGTTGAAAATCCGATTGTAGCAATTGAAAAATTAACTGCTACAACATTACGTAATATTATTGGTGAAATTGATTTAGACTCAACTTTAACAAGTCGTGATCTAATCAACTCAAAAATGCGTTCAATCCTAGATGAAGCTACTGACCCATGGGGAATTAAAGTTAATCGTGTTGAACTTAAAAATATCCTTCCTCCAAAAGACATTCGCGATGCAATGGAAAAACAAATGCGTGCTGAACGTGAACGTCGTGAATCAATTTTAAGAGCTGAAGGTGAAAAGAGATCTGCTATTTTACAAGCAGAAGGTATTAAAGAATCTGCAATCTTACAAGCTGAAGCTAAACGTCAAACATTAATTGAAGAAGCTGAAGGTATTAAACAAGCTGCTGTTTTAAAAGCTAAAGGTGAGGCAGAAGCTATCCTTGAATTAAATCAAGCAACTGCTAAAGGTCTTGAATTATTAAAATCAGCTGGTGCTGATCAAAGCGTTCTAACATTAAAAGCATATGATGCTTTAGCTGAACTAGCTAAAGGAAATGCTACAAAGATTATTGTTCCTTCAAACATTCAAGGTTTAGCAGGACTTGCTACTTCTTTAGTCGAAGTCGTTAAAGATGATGCTAAAAAAGAGGCTAAAAAATAAACATTATAAAAAGATAATCTGAAAAAAGATTATCTTTTTTTATGCTTATTATTAATCGATTATTTCCTATTAAAAATAATTTTCTTGTTTTTTTATATTAATTAAGATACAATATTAATAGAAAGGAAAATTATAAATATGAAAGATTTTGAAATAGAAATAATAAAAAGCCTAAGGAGTATTGCAACTCCAGCTCTTGATGTCTTTTTCCGGATAATTACTTTTTTAGGAGAACAATATGTTTTAATAATCGTCATTGCTATTTTATACTTTTTGTTCGATAAAAAGAAAGCTCAAGAAGTTGTGTTTGCGGTAATGACTACACTGTGTTTAAACAATGCCATTAAAGGATTAATCAAATATGAAAGACCTTTTGTTTATAGCCAAGATTATGAACCAGCTGATATTGCCCTATCCGAAGCTACTGGATATTCATTCCCTAGTGGACACAGTCAAAATGCTACAACTTTATATACATCCCTTGCCCTAACATTTAAGAAAAAGTCATTAATAATTATAGCCATATCATTAATAATATTGATTGGTTTTTCAAGAATATATTTAGGAGTTCATTATCCTAAAGATGTTCTATTTGGTATTATATTTGGTTTAGCATGTTCCTTCTTTTCTTATTTTGTTCATAAAAAAATAAAAGATAATTTCAAACAACAAATATTAATATATAGTATTGCTCTTTTAGTATTCGTTCCATTTCTTTTTATTTTGTGGTCAAATAATTACCAAGAGTTAGAGTTAGTAAGAGATTTTTATATTTCCTTTTTCTTCTCATTGGGTTATATTTGTGCCATCATTTTAGAACACAAATATGTTGATTTTCAAACAAGTAAAAATTTAAAAACAAATCTTTTAAGGCTTTTAGGAGCAATAGGATCAATTCTAATTATCTATGTTGGCTTGAAAGTTCTCTTTGGTCTTAAAATATTCCCTCAAGAAGGAAATGTCTTTAAAATTGTTTTTGATTGTATTAGATATTTCTTAGTATCATTTGTTGGATTAGGACTTTATCCACTTATTTTTAAAAATATTTTATTTAAAAAAGAAGATTAATTTTTAACAACTTTACTTATTTTTATATAAAAAGCTCCTTGCTATGATAGTAGAAAGGAGCTTATTTTATTTACCCAAACAGAACTCTGAAAACAATTCATTTATAAGTGATTCACTTGCATTAACGCCAACAATATCTCCTAAGGCTTTTAATGCTAAAAAGATATCGAAATTAATCATGTCAACAACTTGTCCATCATTAGCACCTTTTAATGCATCATTAATAGATTTTAAAGCCTCATATAATTTACCTATTTGTCTAGCATTGCCAATATAGGTAGCATCTATTTGTTCTTCCTCATTCATTTGATAAATATCCTTTATTTTTTTCTCAACTTTATGAATATCATCTTCAGATAATGTAGAGATTAGTAAATAATCATCAAAGATACTATAATCAATTTGTGAGGTTAAATCACTTTTATTTACAATTATTATTCTATTTTTATCTTTAGTTTTTTCTAAAATTGTTTTATCATCTTCATCTAAAACTTGTGAATTATCAAATACTAAAATCAATAAATCAGCATTATCAATTTCTTCCAAGCTCTTTTGAACGCCTATTTTTTCAACAACATCATTAGTTTCTCTAATTCCTGCTGTATCAATCAAATTTAAAACAATACCGCCAATATTGATTCTTCCTTCAACAATATCTCGAGTAGTTCCCGCAACATCAGTAACGATGGCTTTATTTTCTCTTAATAAACCATTTAATAAACTTGATTTCCCAACATTAGGTTTACCAATAATTGCTGTTTTTAACCCATCTTTAATAATCTGAGATATTTCGCCTTTTTTAATTAGTTCTTCTAATTCATCTTTCACTTCATTAAGCAAAGGTTTAAGAACATCATTGGTTATTTGTTCTTCGTCTTCATATTCTGGATAATCAATATTTACTTCAATTTTAGCCACACATAATAAAAGTTTTTCACGCAAAGAATTAACTAGCTTTTTAACATCTCCTCGCAAACCTAAATTCGCCATTTTTAAACTTTCTTTAGTTTTGGCATCAATCATATCCATAACAGCTTCAGCCTGAGTTAAATCAATTCTCCCATTTAAAAAGGCTCTTTTAGTAAACTCACCAGCTTCAGCAATTCGAGCTCCATTTTTAATCATTTCTTCTAAAACTCTTTGTGTTACAAAAGCTCCGCCATGGCAATTTATCTCTACAATATCTTCTTTAGTATAAGTTTTAGGTGCTTTAAAAACACTAACTAAAACTTCATCTATTATTTCATTATTTGCCATTATTTTCCCATAATGAATTGTGTGACTTTTTACTTGTTTTAAATTTTTCCCTTTAAATGATTTATTAGCAATATCAATAGCTTCATCTCCACTCAATCGAACAATGGAAATAGCTCCAGCCCCATACGCGGTTGATATAGCTACAATTGTATCATTCATAACTATTCCTCACTTAAAAAATAAATATTATATTTTGTTTGACCATCAACTTCTATTTTTTCTCTTAAGAAAAATATATAAGTATTTTTGCTTAAAATAATATCATTTCCTGTTGTTGCTAAATAATCATAATTAATTCCGATATTGGCTTCTCTATAAGCTCTACTAAGCAAATCTGTGCAATAAAAACTTTTATATCTAAAGAACAAAAAAGAATAATTATAAGGTTTACCAATTTGCTTTTCAGCATAGCTAATAGCTGTATCGATTTGTTCTTTAGTAACATTTTTAACTCTCATTCCAACAATATAAGGAGAACCATCATCAGCTAAAATCCAATCATTAAAATTGACTTTAACACCTGTTTCTTCTCTATCGCTAGTAACATCTCCCATTACTTCGATTATATTTAATCCATCATCAGTACTGTTTATTGTGCCATGTCCACAGAAGAAATCTCTAGCAATTACTTGTACGATACTAGGAACAATAGGAATGTCTACTTCTTTTAATGGATTACGATTTGTTAATATCATATCGCCTTTCTTGCCTATTATTTGCATAGGGTCATCAATATTATATGTTTGCTCTGGATCTTCCCAGTTATATTTTTTTGTTACTTTATAATAATTTGTATCATCGATTGTCATAACAAATTCTCCTCTTTTCTTAAAGTCAGAAAATTCATTATCAACTCGAATCTTTTCAATATAACCATTAATAGAAAAGACAATTAATAAAGAAAGAATAATGAGCAATAATCTTTTTATAGCGTTCATTTAAAACATTCCTTTAATAACTCCATTTTCAATAGTCATTTTGCAAGCAACTGGTTCTTTAGGTAGCCCAGGCATAAGAAGCATTTCCCCAGCTAAAGCCACAATCATTTGGGCTCCTGTGCGTACTTCTAAATCGCGAATATTAATTGTGAAATCCTGAGGAACATTTAATTTTTTAGGAGCATCACTTAAAGAATATTGCGTTTTAGCAATGACAACTGGAAAATTATTATATCCTTTCTTTTTAATATATTCATAACTTTCTAAGGCTTTATCACTAAAAGTTACACTTGTAGCGCCATAGATTTTTGTTGAAACCTTTTCGATTTTTGTTAAAATATCATCATTATCATCATAGCAATATGTGAATTTATTTTTATCATCAATAGCTTTTATAACATCGGTTGCTAAACGAATTGCCCCACTTCCGCCTTTACCCCAAACATCAACTTCTTGTACATATTTTGTTTTTGGTAAAAGTCTGGATTTAACTAATTCTATTTCTTTATCAGTATCACTAGTAAAGCGATTAATAGCAACAACACAATTTAATCCAAAATGTTTAATAATATTATCAACATGTTTTTCTAAATTTTTTATACCAATACTTAAAGCTTCTAAATTTTCTTTGTCTAATTCTTCTTTAGTCACTCCACCATGCATCTTAAGAGCACGAATTGTAGCAACCACTACAACACAATCAGGATGAATTTGCATTTTTCTACATTTAACATCTAAGAATTTTTCAGCACCTAAATCAGCACCAAAGCCTGCTTCTGTCACAACATAATCACCGAGATTTAAAGCTGTACGTGTGGCTATAATTGAATTACAACCATGAGCGATATTAGCAAAAGGACCGCCATGAATAATAGCCGGTGTTTCTCCTAAAGTTTGAACTAAATTAGGTTTTATTGCTTCTTTTAATAAAATAGCCATAGCCTCATTAGCTCTCAAATCTTTAGCAAAAACAGGTTCATTATCATAGTTTAAGCCTATTGTTATATTACCTAAATTTTCTTTTAAATCATCTAAATCTTTAGACAAGCAAAGAATAGACATAACTTCACTAGCTGCAGTTATATTAAAATGATCATTATGGATTATTTCTTTTTTACCTTTGCCTATATTCATCATTACATTTCTTAAAGCCCTATCATTTAAATCTAGACAGCGATTGAAAAATATCTTTTCAGGATTAATTCGTAGCTCATTGCCTTGAAAAATATGATTATCAATTAAAGAAGATAATAAGTTATTTGCTGAAGTGATAGCATGAAAATCACCATTAAAATGCAAATTGATATCTTCCATTGGCACTACTTGAGAATATCCTCCTCCAGTAGCTCCACCTTTAATTCCAAATACAGGACCTAAAGAAGGTTCTCTTAAAGCTAATACAGTTTTTTTGTTTATTAAATTTAAAGCATCGGCAAGGCCAATACTTACTGTGGTTTTTCCTTCTCCCGCAGGTGTTGGATTAATTGCGGTAACCAAGATCAATTTACCTTTCTTTTTACTGCTTATTCTTTCAAAATAAATCTTAGCTTTATAGTTACCATACAATTCCAGCTGATCCCTTTTAATCCCTATTTTTTCTCCAATTTTTTCAATTGGAATTAATTTTTTTTGGCGAGCAATTTCAATATCTGTCATTTCTTTTCACATCCTTATATTTATTATATCACATTATTATTGCTTTCGTTATAAAATTTTAAACTTTTAAAAAATTATACTTTTATTCTAATTTTACTTATGTTATAATTAAAGTAGAAATGGAGGTAATCGTTTATGGGACAATTTGAACTTTCTTCAAATCGTATTTCTAAAGACTTTTTAATTGATTTTACTTTTAATACATTGTCTTTAGAAGGTAAAAATGTTGATAGAGAAGATGTTGTTAAAGTTTTTGAAGACAATAGCAACGACGTTAATGAAAAATTAAAAGTAGCAATCGTTAATACTTTTAACGGAATGAATTTCGTGCTTAATCTTTTAGAAAACAATGAAGAATTCGACGAAGGCAAACTAAAAGATTTACATGAAATCATTATGGAAAATCTTGGTAATGGCGGTTTATACCGTAATGTTGATATTTCAATTAAAGGATCTAATCATACACCACCTAGTTATATTAAGGTATATGATCGTATGAAAAAATATTTTGATACTTTAAAAGAAGAATCAGATATGTATGAGCAAATAGCATTTAGTCATTTACAACTAGCTAAAATTCATCCATTCTTAGATGGGAATGGAAGATGTGCTCGTATTGTTTTAAATTATTATTTATTAAAAAATAATTTAAAACCTATTATTATTGAAAGAGACAAAAAAGAAGAGTATTTTAATTATTTAGAAGAATTCAAAGTTAATAAAAACATTACTCCTTTTATCGAATTTTTAAAAGAACAACAAAAATAATACCATAAAATAATCCCTACTAATTTAATTTAGTAGGGCTTTTTTTATGAAAAAAGGAGATTTAAATCTCCTCAGACTGTTGACAAATTAAAATGTTAACAGTCTTTTTTTATACCTTTTAATAGTCATTGACATGGTTAATATAA
>CANQJU010000003.1 GCA_947624315.1 uncultured Bacilli bacterium
TTTTGTTTAGTTTATTATATCATGGATCTAAGTCTTTTTAAATACTCTGGAAGTCTCACATCAATTGTAACATAACATAAAATATGGAAACTATATTAAAAAGATACTTGCATTTTATGAATAATTATGTATAATATTATAATAGTTGTGTCTAATGACATATGGAGGGTACATTATGCAACAGTCTAATGAAATCGAATTCAAGTCTTTGCTTACTGTCCATGAATATAAAAAGCTAATGGAAAAGTTAAAAAGCAAACACATGGATTTACAAACAAATCACTATTTTGATACTGCAAGATTTTCATTAAAAGCTTTAGATGCTTCTTTGCATGTACGTGAACGCGATACCTTTGAACTTAAATTGAAAAAGAAAAAGGGTTATACTATGCAAGAATATACTCTACCAATCGATGAAGAAGTGTTTAAATCAATTAAAGAAACTGGCGTTATCCCTGAAGGGGAAATCAAAAACGAATTACTACCAATTATTGGTGAACAAAAACTTAATAACTTTTTAAGTTTTACAACCCAAAGAATGATATCACATTATAAAAATGGTGTCATACTGCTTGATAAAAATGAATATTTGGGCATTACTGATTATGAATTGCAATATGAATCTCGCAATTATCAAGAAGGAAAACAAGAATTCATCCAATTGATTAATGAGTTTCAAATTCAATATAAAAAATCAGAGAAAAAAGTAAAAAGAGCTTTTAATGCCTACAAACAAAGCCACTAATTGGTATATTAATTAAACTGGGGACACAATATTTTTTAAATTTAAACGATTTAGCATATTTGTTAAATCGTTTTTTTATTAAAAAAAGCATAGTATAAAACTATGCATAACTACTTTTATTTAATTTGTTTTAAAGCTTTTAGATAATCACAATTTTCATTACCAAAGCAATTCTCACATTCAATCTCTCTAATTTCCTCTGGTAAAAATAAAGTAATATCATCATCATTATAACCAACTTGTATCTCCTCATCGGCAATTATTATTGGTCTTTTTAAAATACTAGGATTATCAATAATAAATTCAACTAATTCACTTGTTTTCATTTTATTAAGATCAATATTTTGCTCTTTGATAATTTTAGATCTTGTTGAAATAATATCTTCGAATCCATTTTCGCTATATGCTAACATTTTAAATATATCATCTTTTGTTAAAGGAACAGAAAAAATGTTTTTTTCTGTATAGGCAATATGATATTTTTTAAAATAGTTTTTAACCTTTCTACAAGATGAGCAATTTGGTGTTGTATATAATTGTAACAATTTATCACTCCCTCTCGTACAATATTTTATCACTATTTTATTTATTTTCAAAGTATTAATTTTATTTTGCACTTAAAATATGTTATATTTAAAAAAATTGACAATAAAAATTTTTTATGCTAAAGTTTTCTTGATATAAAAAATATATCAAAAATAGGAGGATTTTATGAAGTACTGTATAAAATGTGGAAAACAAGTAAATGATGATGCAATTATTTGCCCTGAATGTGGTTGTCAAATTGGCGAATTAAAACAACAAGTTATTAATGTAGTGGCTAATAAGCATAGAAGATATGGCGGAGCAGCTACAGCCGCAAAAGTTTTTTGCATTATCAGTTGTATTGCTACTGGTTGGCTTTTAATTCCTTTAATTTGGACAATTCCATTAACAAGTGTATTTTGTGGAAAAGTTGATAGAGGTGAAGAAGTAGGGGTAGGACTTAAAATATGTTTACTTTTATTTGTAAGTTTAATTGGTGGAATTTGTGCTCTTTGCATGGGTGAGCCACAAGAAGTAAAATATTAATATTTGTATTGCTTTTTTAAACAATCTTAAGTATAATATTACTATAGCGTAAAAGAAATAGTAATATAAAGAATGGTTTTTAGAGAGGCTTTGGTGGTGAAAAAAGCTAGCGCATATTTATATGAATGGATCTTCTAGCTGTGAAGAGGAAATGCTTCACCGTTATCTAGCGTTAATAGATTTGAGGGTTTAGATTTATATCTAAAAACTAAGGTGGTACCGCGAAATTTTCGTCCTTAGAAGTTTACTTCTAGGGATTTTTTTAATAGGAGGCAATTATGAATATCGTATTATCTGGAGTCAAACCAACAGGAATTCCAACATTGGGAAATTATTTGGGAGCATTAAAAAATTTTGTAAAGTTGCAAAATGAAATGACTGATTATGAATTTTTTATCTTTATTGCTGATTTACATGCTATTACTATCCCTCAAGACCCTAAAGAATTGCGTGCAAACATTCGTAATCTTGCAGCTTTATATTTGGCATGTGGATTAAATAAAGAGCGTTTAACTTTGTTCATTCAATCAGAAGTAAGTGCTCATATTGAAATGGGAAATGTTATGCAATCATTATCTTATATGGGAGAATTGGAAAGAATGACCCAATTCAAAGACAAGATGATTAAAAATCCTAATGGAGTTACAGCTGCTCTATTTACATATCCAGCTTTAATGGCGGCAGATATTTTATTGTATGATGCAAAATTTGTCCCTGTTGGTGATGATCAAAAACAACATTTAGAACTGACTAGGGATTTAGCTAATCGCTTTAACAATCGCTTTGGAGATACCTTCCAGGTTCCTGAGATACTTTTAACTAAAGTAGGAGCAAGAATTAAAGATTTACAAGATCCAAGCAAAAAAATGAGCAAGAGCGATGATAGTCAAAGCAAAGGATGTATCTATTTGCTTGATCCCCTTAATGTTATTAAAAAGAAAATCAAATCAGCCGTAACTGATTCTGAAGCTATTGTTAGATATGATGTTGAAAATAAACCAGGAATTTCTAATCTAATGACTATTTATTCAGCAATTACTAATTTGAGTTTTTCAGAAATTGAAAAGAAATATGAGGGAAAAGGATATGGAGATTTTAAGGGAGATTTAGCTGAAATTGTGGCTGAAGAAATCGGAAAGGTACAAGAAAAATATAATCAAATTATTAATTCGAAAGAATTAGATGAAATCCTTAATCAAGGAAGAGAAAGGGCAACCCAAATTGCTACTCGCAAAATTCATAAAATATATCACAAATTAGGTATTGGTAGATTCTAATAAAAAAGGTCAGATATGTAATCTGGCCTTTTTAAATATCTTTTATCATTAATATGTGTTCACAATATTCATCTAAATAAATATCTCCAAATGGATGATATCCACATTTTTGATAAAAATCTTTAACTCTTACTTGGCTAGAAAGAATTATTCTCTTTCCACCACTTCTTTTTATCTCATCTTCTAAAACATTCATCATTAAACTACCAAGTTTCATATGTCGATATTCTTTTAAAACAGCAATTCGACCTATATGATAATCGCCATTTTCAATATACATTCTGCTTGTAGCAACAGGTTTATTGTCATAATAAACCAATAAATATTTAGCATATTTATCAATATCATCATATTCAACTAAAAAACCTTGTTCTTTAATAAAAACAGTTTCTCGAATATATCTTATATCATCATTTAAGCAATCAAAAAATTTATATTCTAGCATTCCATTAAATAGTAGTTTTTCTTTCCTCTTCTTATAACAATGTATTTACCTTCAATAGCACAAGCCTTGCCAACTAAGAAATTCAAATCTTTTTCGATTTTACCATTAATACTAACAGCACCATTTTCAATAAATTGACGAGCTTCACGCTTGCTTGTGGCAGCTTTGATTTCAACTAAGACATCGACTAAATTCTTTTCACAATCCAATTTAGTTTTAGCAAAGCCATTGAAAGCTTGTTCGATTTCATTGGCTGTTAATTCCCCAACATTTCCACTAAATAACGCATTAGTTATTTTGATGGCTTCTTCTAAAGCTTTTTCTCCATGAACCATTGTTACTATTTCTTTAGCCAATACCTTTTGAGCTTCTCTTAGATGAGGCTCATTTTTAACTTTTTCTTCTAAAGCATCAATTTCTTCTTTAGATAAGAATGTATAGTATTTCAAAAATCTAATAACATCATTATCCGCAGTATTGATAAAGAATTGATACATTTCATATGGTGATGTTTTTCTTTCATCTAACCAAACAGCTCCACTTTCGGTTTTACCAAATTTAGTACCATCGCTTTTAGTAATAAGTGGTAATGTTAAACCATATACCTTAGTATCGCTTCCTTCAATCTTACGAATCAATTCCATACCAGCAGTAATATTACCCCATTGGTCTTGTCCACCAATTTGTAAATCGCATTTTAAGTTTTTATCTTGATGCATTGTTAAAAAGTCAATTGATTGCATAATCATATATGAAAACTCTAAATATGTTAATCCGTTTTCTAAACGCGATTTAACACATTCTTTAGCTAACATATAATTAACACTAAAATGACGGCCAAAATCACGCCACATTTCGATTGCTGAAAGTTTTCCTAACCAATTGTAGTTATCAACACAAAAAGCTGTTTTATCATCGAAATGTAAAAACCTATCTAATTGATCTTTAAACATTTTTGTCCATTTTTGAACAGTTTCAATAGGATTCATAGCTCTTTCATTTTTCTTACCGCTTGGATCTCCGATTAAACCAGTTCCTCCACCAGTTAAAGCAATAACCCTATGTCCTGCTTTTTTAAATCTCATCAATGTTACAATAGGTAACAATGAGCCAATATGAAGGCTGTCAGCAGTAGGATCAAATCCACAATACAAAGTAATTGGTCCTTCTTCTAATCTTTTTTCTAATTCTTCTTCATTGATAATATCATATATCAATCCACGCCATTTTAATTCTTGTAATAAACTCATTTTGTCCTCCTTATAAATATATAAAAAATCCCTAGAAGTTAACTTCTAAGGACGAAAATTCCGCGGTACCACCTTAGTTTTTAGAATAAATCTAAACACTTAATTAATCATTAAAGCTCCTAAGGTGTAATTCTAAAATATTATCGCTTAGATTTTCACCAAACATCTAAGTCTCTAAATGTCCATAATATTTTATACTGCTTCCTCAATCAACGCTTTTATCTAGTTGATTCACGCCATACAATTCCATATGGCAATAATATTTTATCAGCTTTACGCTTTTTAGCTTCATCATCTTTCATCAATTCAGTCAAATAACTCATAGCTCTATTTCCCATTTCATAAATAGGAATCTCTGCTGAAGTTAATTTTGGATTTGATAATAGGGCATATCTAGTATTTTGGAAACCGATAACTTGTAATTGATCAGGAACCTTTATACCTCTTTTAACAGCAACGTTCATTAATGAAATAGCAATAGAATCACGGACAACTAAAGCTACATCAGGAACTTTCTCATCAAGCATTTTCTTGAAAAATTCCTCATTAACAGAGATATCACCACTAGAATATATCACTTGTGGTTCAAGTTTATATTCATTCATGGCTCTAATATATCCACGTTGTTTCATTTCATTCAATGTATATTTATGCTCTGTTCCAACAAACACAATATCCTTATTACCACGTTCTATCATTTCCTTAGTAATAGTATATGCGCAATCTTCATAATCAACACAGACACTTCCAATTGTATCTTTTTGTGATAAGGTGTTTACAAAAACAACTGGTACAGGAGTATATTCAATTTGATGATATATTTCCTTTGTCATTTCATCGTTTGTAAATAAAATTCCATCAACACTTGAAGCAATAACTTCTCCCCATAAATCCTCTTCAGTTTCTTGGTTGCGGTTTATAAACAAACGAATTGTATAACCAAATTTTTTAGCTGCATCATCAATTCCTTGAATCATCTCAGCAACACTTGCTCTTGAAAGTTCAGGAATAACAACGGCAACTGTAGTTGAACGACGGCTAGCCAAACCACGAGCATTAGCATTTGGTTTATAGCCTTTGTCTTTAATGATTTTCAAAACCTTGTTTCTTGTAGCTTCTTTTACCTTTTCAGGATGATTCAATACTCTTGAAACAGTTGCTAAACTTACGCCAGCTGCGCCAGCAATGTCATAAATTTTTGTTTGATTCATTATTACTCCTCCTCATTAACATTATTTTAACATACAATAAGAAATTTTTCAAGTTTATATATGAAAATTTTACAAATTTTTTTCCAATGATTTTCATTCTTTTCCATAATGTCACTTATTTCTTTTTTTGCTTAATTAATTTATTTATACATTCACTAATATTCCCTGCACCTAAAAATAAAATGACACTATTAGAATTCTTTTTTAAATTTCGATAAGCAAAATAATCAAACTTATGGGCTTTTTTAAAAATATCTTTAACTTCATTTTCTAGCTCATTATTCCTTTTCTCTCTTTTAGATGTAAAAGTCTTAGCTAGATACAATTCATCAACATCATCAAAAACATTAATAAACTTATCTTTTAATCTAATAGTTCTTGTATATGTATGAGGTTGAAAAATAACAATCAACTTTTTGTCTGGATATTTTTGTTTAATAGCTTCTAAACAATTCTTTATTTCATTAGGATGATGAGCATAGTCATCAATAATTACGTTATCAAAGTAATGATATTCTTCCATTCTTCTTTTAGGATTATGATATTTATACATTTTCTCTTGAACTTTCATTAAATCTTTATGATAACTATAATATACGCTAATAGAAGCTAAAAAGTCATATAATATATGTTTACCTGGAAGAGGAATAACATATCTATATCTTTTTTCTTCTATCCAAACATCGAACAAATATCCATTATAATACTCTTCAACAATCTCACCTCTCACAAATGAATCCTCACTAAAACCAAAAGTGATTTTATTATTATGAACTATTCTTTTACAATATTCATCATCATTATTAACAATTACTCTTTTGCTTCTTAAAGCCGCTTTTTGGAATGATTCATAAACATCTTCTAAATCTTTAAAAAAGTCTAAATGATCTAAATCAATATTATTAATAACTAAAGTATCAAAGTTATATGATAAGAAATGATTTTGATATTCACATGCTTCAAAAATAAAATATTTATAATCACTCGTTCCCTCTCCATATCCATCACCAATTAAAGCTACTTTCTTTTCATCATCAAATAAAGTATTAATCATATGAGTAGTAGTGGTTTTACCATGTGTACCACTCACTCCAATCTTTTCCCCTTTAAAAAATAAAGGTATAAATTCATGATAATAATATAATCTGTAACCCTTATTTCTTATTTCCCTTATCTCAACATTATCGCTATTATAACAACTACTAGCGATATAAATAATATCTTCTTTAATATTATCTTTGTTAAAAGGCAAAACCTTAATAGAATTTGCTAATAACATATTATCAGTAAAATAACTTTCTTTAACATCACTTCCCAAAACATCATGACCTAAATCAATTAATATTTTTGCTAAAGCACTCATCCCTGTACCTTTAATACCAACTAAATAATATTTCATATCATCACCTATTTTAATGTATGACTTTTGTCTATTTTAGGTGATTTATTTTTGCAATTTAAAAAGATTGTTAATTATTTAAATTAACAACCTTTATATTCTTCGATATAAATTGTTTTTAAAGTAATCGTTGTAATATATCAAATCTAAATACTCGAGTTTTGTTAAAAGGATTGTCGCTCGATTAATGAAATCATTTAAATCATTTTCCGTAAATCCTTCTTTTTGATATAAAAAAGATGTAGGTGAATAACAAATCAATTTGTCAGTTATAAACATACCATATGCTCTTGAAAAAATAACACTTTCGATATTCTTTAAAAATACTGATGAACCTAAATATAAATTTTTGTATCCTTTTATTCCCATAATATCTAAGATTGTTGGGAGAATATCAGATGTTGTGGTGAATTTAGATATAACATTAGTCTTTTCTTTTTCATAATATGCTTTCCTTAATTTTTCATCATAAATTATAAAAGGAAGACGATATAACTCACTATCATATTCTTCTATATCTTTAGCGTATTTACTCAAATTATTATAATAAGTATTATGGTCAGCAAACATAACTATTGTTGTTTTATCTAATTGATGATTTTCTTCAAGCTTATTTAACATTATACCAACAGCTCTATCAAAATCCATTACTGCGGCAGCATATGTTCTTAAGTAATTAGCTTTCTCATCATCACTTTCAGGATATGCACCTACTCTATCTAATTCATCATAATAACCTAAATCTTTAAATGTTTCTCTTTCTTTATAATAACCATGCATAGCAAAGGTAATCCAAAAAGTCATATATTGTTCATTATCATTTGTTTGAGGGAACATTTCATTTTGCATCTTTAAAACAGTTTCTGAGTCAGGTGTTCTTTCACCTTCAAAAGCATCTTCATCCCAATGATTAACAATACCAAAGGCAGCCATATCATTTATATCAACTAAATCATCAAATCCTAAACTTTGATGTAATATATTTCTATTATAAAAATCTCCAATATTTTGGTGAAATGATTTAATGTGTTTTATTTGTTTATTGTTTTGAATTAAAAAATCTCTAAACATATTGGGAAGAGCAAAAGGAAAACTATTTTCAGGGAAATCATAATTAATATATTTATCAGTAGGATTACTACCAACTAAAGCTAACATTTCCGCTGTATCTGTTTTTTCCCGAGCATAAAAATTATCGGCATATATTCCTTCATTTAATAGACGATTTAAATTAGGATATAATTCTAATGATTGCTCTTTAGTACAATTGTATAAAAATGGATACCACTCAAATGATTCAACTAAAATATATATTAAATTATTATCCTTGCTTATTCCAAAATAGTCACTGTTATCTAATAAACAATCCTTTCCATATAAGAAATCATCAACTTCATTTCCTTCAATTTCATGTCTAACTAAAGCATTAGCAACATTTCCATTAAAGAACTCATAGACCAAATTGGCCGTTATACCTTTTTCTTCATATTTGTTTTCATCAAATCCATATAAGAACTTCTCTACATAATCATCATCTTTATGTGAATATGCATTGATTGTTGGGATGGATACCATCATTGCCCCACAGAACAAAACCAAAAGAACAATTAAAAATTTGGTTAAGCGATTAGCTATTAGTTTTAAATTATTCTTTTTATAATAGTATTTCCATAAAAACACAATTCCTAAAGTGAATATGATGAGTACACCTAATACAAGAGCAACTAAATCCCAACGCAAACTAAAATCTTCGATTGTTCCAAAAGCATCATTTCTTTGATTAACCATAGACCATTCAAAGAAAGTTCCATTTGAATCATATAAATATACGCATAAAACATTAATTGCTCCATGTAATAATAAAAAGATAGGCATAATAATGGTTTTAGCTTTTAAAGGAAGCAAAAACAAAATGCATGAAACAAATCCCAATATTACTAAGAAATATCCAGAATGTTTGATGATAGTACTAAAACCTAAATTGTATAATGTTGATACTTCTATTATAAAAGCAATAATTATTCCTATGAATACTAAAATATTTTGTTTTAAAAATGAGAGGATTTTATCTTTCATCATTAATACCTCGAAAATACTTATACAATTATTATATCACAATATTATAAAATAAATAAAAAAAACTAGCATATAAATTACATTATATGCTAGAATTCTTTTAATTTTTATTTTTCAGCAACAGCTGCATCATATTCAGCTTTTGAGCTTTAGAATTTTGGAGCATCAACATTATTAGTTTTGCCAGCTAATGTTGTAGCATCAGTGATTGCTTTTCCATCAGCATCTTCACAATATGTGTTTTCAAATTTAACTGATGATGTTGTAGGTCCAGATTCTTCAGCATCAGGAATATAATTGAAACAGAATGCTTCAATGTTCTTGAAATAGTTACCACTGAAGTCTCCATTATATCCTTCTAATGTAGCACCAGTTGCATGTAAACTTCTCATTGCGATTCCTTGGTAGCAATCTTCAAATGTATTAACATTGATCTTAGCTGTTACAACACCATCATTAAACATATGGAATGTAATAGCAGCAGAGAATGCTAATAATCCTTGATCAGCTACGAAATCACTTGAACCAATACCTTTGAAAGTATTCTTTTGAATTGTAATGTTTTGTTCATTATCTTCATCAGGAGCATAAGCACGGAATAAAATTCCAGAACCAGTTGTTTGTCCATCGTCTTCAAAAGTATTATTAGTTATTTCAACATCACCATTGTTATAACCACCATCAAAACGAATTGCTTCAGCACCAAAGTTTTTAATTACATTACTATCAACTAAAATCTTGCATCCACTCTTAATTCTTGAGAAGCTCATAACATCGCAAGTAATATTTTCAAATAAGTTATTTTGAACAACAACATTACCTAATAAGTTAATTCCACTAATTGATTCTTCGTATAATAATAAGAATGAATTAGCTCTTGCTCTATTTCCAGGAGTCCATGCAGATGTTTCAATATCAATATCATGAACTTTATTGTTCTTGAATGTGAATTCGCTCATTGCACCAACATCTTGAATGCTTGTTGTGCCAGTAAATTCTAATCCATTAAATGTAATATTAGATAAGCCAGCAGCTAATTTAATTGTACCTTTAACGACAGCTTCATCTACTCTTGTATCACTATTAGGATTCTTATCAGCATTTGGTCCTAAAACAGTTACATTACTCTTTGTAACAGTAACATTAACTTCATAAGTACCAGCTTTAACAGTAATAGTAGAGCCATCAACAGCATTTTCTAAAGCGCTAGCTAATGATGTGAAGGCATTAGCTCCTTCTAAATATTTCTTTCCATCAACTTCAATTTCTTGTTTTGCAGTTAGAGCTGGATCAACTAATATATTCTTTAAGCTGTATTCAGCAGCAATAACTTCAATTTCAATGCTTCCACTTTGACCATTGCTTGCAGTTGCAGTGATTGTAGCAGTACCAGCGCCAACACCTTTTACCTTACCTTCAGCAGTTACTGTAGCAACTTGATCATTACTTGTAGACCAAGTAACAGTCTTATCAGCGTCATTTGGTTTGATAGTTGCAGTTAATTCAACTTCTTCACCAACATTCATTTTACTGCTTCCACTTACAGTTACTGATTCAACTGGAGGTAAGACAACAGTAATCTTAAATTCTTTTGTTAATTCACTTTCATCAACAGCTTTGGCAACAATTACAGCTTCACCTAATGCTAAAGCAGTAACTAAACCTTTTTCATCAATTGTGGCTACATCTGGGTTTTTACTTTCCCATTCAACATCGCCAATAGCTTCTTCTGGAGTTACAGTAGCAGTTAATGTTTGAGTAGTTTTAATAACCATTGTTGTTTCACCATTAATTGTAATATCTTTTACCAATGGGAATAAAACAGTCATATTAAGTGAGGCTTCAAAACCACCGCATTTAGCTGTAATTGTAACAACACCTTCTTCAACACCAGTAACAACACCTTTTTGAACTGTTGCAACTGATGTATCGCTACTAGTCCATTCAACGTTATCAGGAACTACAGCACCTTCAGGTAGAGCTTTAACAGTTAAAGTAACTGTTGAATCTTTTCTAACAGTATTTTCTCCAACAATAGAAATTCCTGCAAGAGCAGTACCTTCGACTTTAACGTTTAATTCAACACGTGCATTTTCATAATCCTTTAAGCTTGCAACAACTTTAGTTTCACCAACAGCAAGTCCTTTTAAAACACCATTAGTAACACTAGCGATTGTTGGGTCAGCAACAGAATATTTAACCGCATTAGCAGGATCTACGCCTTTATCCATATTTCCTACTTTTGGTTGTAATGTGACTTCTTCATTAACGTTAATTGAGTAAGAAGTCTCTTCAAATGATAATGTTGGTTTTTTGCTTCCGCAACCAACTAAAATAAATGTTCCAACTAATATCATTAGTATGGCAATCATTTTTTTCATTTTTCTTTTTTCCTCCTATTCTCATTTTTAGTCATATTTATTGACCGCACATATATTTTAATACTCTTGGTAAATAATGTCAAGCGCTTTCATAAAAATGTTGTTTTTTGAACATTTCCTACTTTTTATTTTTTATAAATTATAAACAACTCCAGAAAACAAAATAACATTATTTGAATCGCAAATATAATAAATAAATGGACGGTTTAATTTTGCCTCAATTTCTGGTAATACAGGTTTTTCTGATGGTGTGCTAGATTCTGCTACCATCGATGTAACAGCTACAGCAGTAACACCATCTTCATTAAACCTTACACCAACATTTTGTTTGATACGACTTAGTTCAAAATCTTCACCAATTTGCCCTAATCCATTCTTTTCAAAAACCGTAGTAACTCCTGAATTTTTAAGACAATCATCTAAAACATATTCTTCTCTATATTCAAATTTAGGAACATTGAAATGAATTAAATAGTTTTCATATGTTTCATCTAAAATATTTTCACCTAAAAAATCATTAACATTTTCTCCCTCATTAGGAAGTAAATAATAAATTTTATTTTTGTTAGAAAAACTATCAATAAATACTTTGTACTTATCTTTAATAAGACATTTGTTTTCAACTGAATGCTTCATATATTCAACATTACCATTATTATTGAATTTATCAAAGTAATTATTTTCTTTTTGAAATGGAATACGCCAACCATCATTAAAATATAAAGTGTTAACAAGTAAAAAATTTGTATATTTACTTATTGGAAAATTTTTTTCATTGAAATTTAAAAAATTATCAGTTGCTTCATTTATCCAATTACGAATATCATTATGACTTCTTTCATCCATGAAATTTACAGAAAAAGTATTTCCATAATAATATTCAGAAAGTACTTCTAAAAACTCTTTGTTATAATTGATGTTTTCATCTAACCATATAGCATTTTCTAATATGCTTTTGCCACCACTATCAATGTAATAATTATTTTCAAAAACTTTTTTATTAATCTCTCGCAATTCATTCAAATTATCAATGCCTAAAAGATTCATTATTTCTGGATATGCTTCTGTACTTGCCCCTTCGGCTAACATAGATAAGCCAATAAAAAGACTTGTTGGAGAGAAAAGTTGATTAGTATCGCTATTAAATAATTCATCAACTAATTTAAAATAAAAGTCATTAATCTTTTTGGCTTTTTCATTTTCAAGATGAATATTCTTTTTTAAAGTATACTCTGGATATATAACTTCGTTAAGTTTAGTCATATAAGTTTCAAAGTTATTCTTTTCATCTTCTTTGTTGTTTTCATTATTCCCTTTACATCCAATTAATAATAAGACAAAACAAACTAATAAGACGATTAAAGCTTTACTATATTTTTTCATAAAAGCTATCCTCCTTTTTAGTATTCATATTATAATATTCAACAATAATATTACTATATACATTATTATAACAAATAATTAGTTATTTTTTTCCAAAAAAAAGGTCTGCATTATGCAGACATACTTTTTTAAAACTATCTACGCTCTTTAATACGAGCAGCTTTAGCAGATAAAGTACGGATGTAATTTAACTTAGCACGACGAACTTTACCACGGCGAGTAACTTCAATTTTTTCAACGCTTGGTGAATGTACTGGGAATGTTCTTTCAACACCTACACCATTAGAATTCTTTCTAACTGTGAATGTCTCACTAATTCCACCACCGCGTTTTTTAATTACAAGCCCTTCAAAAATTTGGATACGTTGGTTAGTTCCTTCACTAATCTTAACGTATACTTTAACATTATCACCAGGACGAAATTCAGGTAAATCTTTTTTCATGTATTCGCTAGTGATAGCATCAATTAATTGTTGACTCATTGTTTTCACGCTCCTTCTGCCAATGTTCATTCCTATTTATTATAAATAGTAGCGGAACACCGTGATCAGTTATAAACTTATAACCTTTATAATTATACACCAACTTCATTATAAAAGCAAGATTTATTTTTAAAAGTTGCTTTAAAGTATACTTTGAAAAATGAAATACACAAAATTTATTGTTTTTTAACTTTATAATCATCTTCATAAGTCCATAAAATGGGTTTCTAATATTATATTTTTAATCTTTCAGTATTTATAGTTAACATATTTTTAAAATCGTATTTCAGTCAAACTGATTAAAGTTTCAAAACCAACACTTTTATATAACCTTTTAGCAAATTCATTCTTGCTTTTAACAAACAAACTCAATCTTTGATTTTCTTTATGTGCAACTTTAATTAAATGTTTTAACATTTCTTTGGCATAGCCATGATTACGATATTCATTAAATGTATAAATTGATTTTAGTGTAACACTATTTTTTGTTCTTTTAGCAATTTGGCCAATTGATGTTTTTATATTATTGCTATTGTAATAAATATAAGTATCTTTACTTTCAATCATACTAGAAACAATATTATTTAATTTTTCATTATCTATTGATATATTATCTTCATCGTAAAAATTCTTTACAGCTTGTAAAAGAAAATCAAAGTCATTGATAGTTGCTAGAGTTATCTTTCCCAAATAATTAGAAAATTCATAATTATTTATAATCATAATTTCCATATCAGTAGAACTTTTAATATTTTTATTAGAAAGTAAATATTTACTAATTGATTTAGGAGCTAAAAACCCAGATACTAAAATATTATTTTCTAATATATAATTAGCTAAATACTTAATAGCTTCATAATCATCTATTAGTGAATGTATTAAAAACATATGAGGATAAGCATTAAGGAAAAGAGCAACAAGGTTATTACCATTGTATACTCCGCCTCTTATACCTATTTCTTTATCATAATCACTTTGGAGATTTGTTAAAAAGAGTTGTAGTTTGATTTCGTCATCTTCCAAATATTTTTTATATGTTTTTATAAAATCATCATTTGATTTAGATAATTTAATTACCATTAAAACTCCTTTTTAGTTTGGCGTGAGAATAAAGAATCAATCATTTCCTTTGGTTCTTTGTTTTGATAAAGAATTTGATAAACGGCCTCACATATAGGAAGTTCAACATTATACTTTTTTGAAAGTTTCATCATAGCTTCAACTGTATAATATCCTTCAGCTAATGATTCATATTTTTCACCCAAAATAAACTTTTCACCAAACATACGATTATGACTATATTTAGAAAAAACTGTAGCTTCATAATCACCTAAATGACATAATCCGTAAGCTGATAATTCATTGCCCCCCATTGCCTTTATTAAATTAGCAATTTCTCTTGTCCCACGAGCCATTAAAGGTCCTTTTAAAGATGATAAATGATAAGCATCTAACATACCAGCAGCAATTCCGATAACATTTTTACTAGCAGCTCCAATTTCATTTCCAATTAAATCTTGTCCATAGTAAAAGCGAATAAGATTACTAGAGAATTTATCAACAAGCTCAACTTTTAAATTTTCATCTTCACTATCAATAACCATACAATTAGGTATTCCACGATAAAACTCTTCAACATGTCCCGGTCCAACCCAAATAGCAATGCGATTGCTCTTATCAACGTTGTCTTTAACAACTTCTGTTAATCTTCTTCCTGTAGATATTTCAATTCCCTTCATACAAAGAATAAAGGTTTTATTTTTTAAATTAAATTCTTTTAATTCATCCATAAATCCTTGTAATCCTTGGGAATTTATAGAAATAACAATTGTATCATTTTTAATAGAATCTTTTAGGGATGTTGAAAGGGAAATACTTTCAGGCAAATATAGTAAATCATTTTTTCTTTCTTTTAAAAATCTTTGCATTTGAGGAGAATCACTTAAGCCATATAAAGTAACATTGTGATTAATCTTATTTAAATACCATGCAATTAATGATCCCCATCTTCCACACCCAACAACAGTAATATCCATACTAAACCTCCAATAATTAAATATATTTTATCATACTTATTATAAAAAGAAAAGAAACAAAAATAACTATTTATATATAATAAAAAATCTCTTGCCTATAAAAAGCAAGAGATATTTATTATATTTAGCAATCGCATCCAACAGCAGGAACAAAACTATCACCTTTTTCAAGAGCATATTTTTCATATCCTCCAACAAAATAATATAACTTCTTGTATCCATTTTCAACTAATATATTAAAGACTTCTAAAACATCACTGTCATCACCAATAATAACAATTTTTTTATTATGACTAGGATATACAATCATAATGTTTTGGGCAATTTCTTCAAGATTCTTAGTTTCTCCACCCATACATAGAAAATAAGGAATATGTCCTAAGGCACATATATCATTAGTTCGTATATCATAAAGAAGTACACCTTCTTCATTTATTATTTTGTCAAATTGATTGATATCAGTAATAGCTTTTATTTTTTCTTGTTTGCATCCAACTAAAAAGATAGATACAAACAAAAGCAAAAGATATATTTTTTTCATTTTTGTTCCTTCTTTAGTTCTATTAATATTTTTTTATCTTCTTCATTTAATTTAGCTTTTCGCAATAAATCTTTGCGATATTTATAAGTTCTTTCCAAAGACTTTTGACGACGCCATTTACGAATATTTTCGTGATTGCCGGATATTAAAACTTCCGGTACACTCATGCCTTCGAAAACTTCCGGACGAGTGTATTGAGGAAATTCTAACAAGTTGTTTTCAAAACTTTCTTCAATAGTTGATTCACTATTTCCTAAAACTCCGGGAAGCAAACGAATAACACTATCATAGATAACTAAGGCAGCATATTCTCCACCAGTCAAAATATAATCACCTATGGAAATTCCTTCATCAACAAAATTCATTATTCTTTCATCAATTCCCTCATAGTGCCCACATATAATTATTAAATGTTCAATTTTGCTCAACTTAATTGCTTTTTTTTGATTATAAGTTTTAGCAACTGGTGTTGTAATAATTTTATATGCTTTTTCCCAATTGGGAATGCTTCTCAAACAATCTAAAACAGGTTGTGCTTGAATAATCATCCCCGCACCTCCACCATATGAATAATCATCAACACGATTGTTATTATTCAAGGTAAAATCGCGGAAATCATGAATATGAACATCAATTATTTGTTTATTTATAGCTCTTTTAGAAATAGATGAATTAATAGTTCCTTCAAACATTTCTGGAAAAATAGTTAAAATATCAATTCTCATAATAGTCCCTCAATTGGGATAATAACTAAATATTTATCTTTTATATTAACCTCATCAATAAACTCTTCAACAAAAGGTACTAATGCTTGCCCTTTGTCTTGTTTTTTTATCATAAGAATTGCCCCTTGGGGAACATCAAGAATATCAATGACCTCGCCAATAATATTCCCTTGATTATCTTTAGCTATTAAACCAATTAAATCATCATAATAGAAATCATCTTCTTCTAAAGCTTCTAAAGTTTCTTTATCAACATAAATACTTTTACCAACAAAATTTAATACTTCATTAATATTATTGTATCCATTGAACAAAACTAAACCTAAACCTTTGTGAATACGAAATCCATCGATAACTATTTTATCATATTTTTCCCCATTTTCAATATATAAAGTATTTCCTTTACTAAATCTTTCAAAAGGAAAACTTGTTGAAAGGGAAACTTTAACTTCTCCTTTAATTCCATGAGTAGCAATAATTTTTCCAACTTCTAAATATTTCATCATTCACCTTTTTTCTTGTCCATTTTCATGGCTCTTAATGAATTCAAAATAGCTAATAATGAAACACCAACATCAGCAAAAATAGCCTCATAAATTAAGAATTGATTAATACTTAATATTCCAAGAGGAGCAATAATTAAAACTGACAACTTAATAACTAAAGCTAAAATAATATTTTCAATAACAATTCGCTTTGTCTTTCGAGCAATTCTAATAGCATCAGGGATTTTATTTAATTCATCAGTCATTAAGACGATATCAGCAGCTTCAATTGCCGCATCACTTCCCAAGGCACCCATAGCAAAGCCAACATCAGCACATGACAAAACTGGAGTATCATTAACGCCATCTCCCACGAAGGCTATTTTTTCATTATCCTTAAGCTTTCCCTTTAATTCCTGTAATTTATTAACTTTGTCAAGTGGTGTCATTTCACTATAGTACATATCAATACCTGTTTTTGTTGCTACCTCACGAGCAATCTCTTCATTATCACCAGTAAGCATACATACAGTTTCTACCCCAAGTGATTTCAATTCTTGAATTGTAGCTTTTGCATTTGATTTAATGCGGTCACGAATAATGAAGTAACCAACAATTACACCATCAATAGAAATACACAAATTATTAATTTTTCTTACATCTTTAACAAGTTCAACTCCTGATGCTTCTAAATATTCTTTTCTTCCAATTAGAACATCTTTATCATTAACTAAAGCATGAACGCCTCTTTTATTGACACTATCTAATAAGGTTACACTACTTGCATCAATTGGTTTATTATAAGCTTCAACAATTGATTTAGCAATTGGATGATTAGATGTTGATTCAGCATATGCGGCATAATATAATATTTGATCTTTAGTCATGTTTTTCAAAGTAACAATCTTTTTAAGAACAAAATTACCTTCAGTTAATGTACCTGTTTTATCCAAAACAACTGTTTTCAAATTAGTTAAAGCTTCTAAATAGTTACTACCTTTAACTAATATACCTTGTTTACTTGCTCCTCCAATTCCCCCAAAGAATCCTAAAGGAATAGAAATAACTAAAGCACAAGGACAAGAAACAACCAAGAAAATTAAAGCAACACGAATTGACTCTTTATATCCTGCCCAGTTAACATCATAATTAGGATTAATGAATGGCAAAAAGGCAGCAATTAATAAAGCCAAAATAACAACAACTGGAGTATAATAACGAGCAAATTTCGAAATAAAATTCTCTGACTTTGATTTTAAACTACCTGCATTTTCAACCATATCTAAAATCTTCGAAACCATTGAATCTTCATATGTCTTTTCAACTCTGATATTAATATTTCCATTTTCACAAATACTTCCTGACAAAACCTTGTCCCCAACATTAACATATTTTCGTAAACTCTCACCAGTTAAAGCCGAAACATCTAAATCAGCGCTACCAAAAATAACTTCACCATCTAGAGGAACTCTTTCACCTTCCTTAACTAATAATTCATCACCGATAATTACTTCTTCAGGATTTACTTCCATTAATTCCCCATTAACAATAACATTAGCTTTTTGGGGTTGAATATTAACTAGTGAAGCAATTGACTTTCGTGAATAATTTACAGCATATTGTTGACAAAGTTCACCTAACTTATAAAAAAGCATAACCAAAATAGCTTCATCATAATATTTAATCATTAAAGCAACGATTGTGGCAAGAGACATCAAAAACTTTTCATCAAAGACTCGCCCACTTGAAATATTCTTATATGCTCCATACAAAACATCTTTACTTAATAAAATATATCCAGGAATATATGTAGCATATATAATAATATCTCTAAAAGTAATCAAATGATTAAAAATAGTAATGCCTTTAGTAAAACCAATAATATTAAATATTGTTTTCGTAATGAATCCAATTAAAAATAATGATCCACCAATAATAAATTCTATTTTTCTTTTTTTACTTATTTTCTCTTCTTCTTCACCAGTATTTTTAACTTCGCGACCATCGATAACTTTAATTGCTGGATCTACACTTGAGGCAATCTTTTGAACCTTTTCTGCTAAATTATTGATAACTTCTTCATTAGTTGTTTCAATAATAAATTTTTCAGAAGAAAAATCAACAACAATAAATTCATGATCAAATGTTCTTTTAGCAATTCTTTCAACTTTAGAAGCACAACTTCCACAGTCCAAATTCTTTAAAGTTAATACCTTACGAATAACTGGTTTAATTTCTTTCTCTTCAATATCAATATCTTCATCAATATCACTAATACAATTAATGATATCCTTTACTTGCTCTATGCTTTTTTCCTCATCACTAAAATTAACCATTAAAGTTTTAGTATCTTTATTTAAGACAAAATTATTTTTATCAATTATTTTAGATAATTCCACTTCAATTTTATATAGAGCACTACCACTTACATTATTTAATTTAAATTGTTTCTTCATGTCTGATATGAGAAGTATGATTTAACACTTGCTCAATGATATTTTTAATATGATAATCATTAAGACTATAATATACTTCTTTTCCTCTTCTTTCCGCTTTAACTATATCGTATAATTTTAACATCTGCAATTGATGAGAAACAGCAGATTGTGTAATATTTAATTCTTTAGAGATTGTGGAAACAGATTTACTATTATCAAAAATATTTATAACAATTTTTAATCTAGTACTATCCGCTAAAGCTTTAAATATATTTACACTACCTTCAATATTTTGCATGTGTTCACCTCTTTCAAACATATGAACATTTGTTCATACATTGATATTATACGCTTCGAGCATATATAAAACAATGTAAAATCTTATAATTTACTTGTTAAAATATATAATTATTTATTAATATTTATGAAAGCAAAAATAAAAAGGCATCTAAATGCCTTTAAATAAATTCTTAAAATGTATCAACAGATAACTCTATTTTTTTACCAAAACGTGATGCTGAAGCATAAGCAATAGTGCGAATAGAATTAATTACGCGCCCCTTTTTGCCTATTAAGCGACCAACATCTTCTTGGTTAACCATAATTTGAATTGTAATAGTGTCATTTTCTTCTCCGAAATTTTTTACGACTACTTCTTCAGGATACATAACTAATGGTTTAATCAATTCACTTAAGAATTGTTCATAGTTGATTTCATTCATTTTAATACCTACTTATTTTTCTTACTATTAACAAACTTTTCATTAATTCCAAGTTTAGTAAAAATTGACTTAACTGTATCAGTAGGTTGAGCTCCTTTTTCTAACCAATTAAGAGCTTTTTCTTCATCGATTTTAATAACATCTTTTTCAATTGGATGATATGTTCCAATAATTTCAATAAAACGACCATCACGTGGACTAGTTGATTCTGTTGCTACAACACGATAAAAAGGACGTTTTTTAGAACCATATCTTTGTAATCTTAATTTAACAGCCATATTTGTTCCTCCTTAATAATTCATTACTTGGATATTATACTATAATAAATATTGATTGTCAAGTATTTTTACTTAACACTTATCTTTTTATTTTTAATCTTTAACAAATCAAAGAATATAAATAATAAATATACAACCAATATAACTATTGATGTAACAATAACCAATATTGGATTATAAGACAATATATTAATATTTAGATCATTTTCTAAGAATTTGCCTTTTAAAATTGTATAAAACAAGAAATAGAAAGCATTTAAAGAAACAATTATAGTTGCTAAACGTATTAATCTATTTTTTAGTTTTTTGTTAAATATCAATTTATTAGAAAAAGCTTTTTCTTTGATTAACTCATTGGTGTTTTTCTTGGCAAATGCTTCAATAACAAATGACAAAGCAAAAATTAATGTACCAATTATTAACAATATATAATAATAAACATTGCTAATACCTTTGATATTATTGAGTTTATTATTAATATCAATATAGACATATGTTAATTCATTGCCGAGTGTCAATTTATTATCTTCTAAATATTTGTAATCAAATTTCTTTAAATTATTATTACTAATACCATATTCATGATAATCAACTATACTATTATATAAAAAGTTTTTTATACCATTACTATTTTTAAAAAACACGTAAGACTCAGTAAGTGAGTAAACAACACCAACAACTTTCACTTTGCTTTGTAGAACACATTTATAATTATTGTTATCATCAACATAATCAATTTCTCTATTATATGTAATATCAATACTACCACTATCAGGTAAATTATGTGAATGTGGAGGATTAGGAGAATAAAGGAAAAAATAATCAGAGAAAGCTCTCAAAGCATTAGTTGTGACAACAGCCTCATCATCGCTTTCGGGTTTTCTTCCCCATATAATTTCCTCATCATTATAAATCTTAATATCATCAATTTGAAAATTGTGGTTATTTAATAAATAATCAACATATAACTTTTTTAAATTTGTGTATGTTTCTTTATTCATATATATATCACCAACATATTCAGAAAAAGAAATATATCTAGGATCAATCGTATAAGCTGGAACTTGTACTACTCTTGGAGGGTTTAGTGATTCATCGAAATATTTAACCAATTGATTATTTTTCTTTAATTCATTAAGATTGGTTTTGATCACCCCAACAATATAATATTTAGTGTTGTTAAAAAGAGCATATACACCACCCTTTTGATATACTTCATTTTCAATAAAAGTATCCCAACTAACAACTTCATCTAACCAACGGCTAAATAAATTTTCATCGTTTTTGTCATATATAAAGGAATCTAAGCTATCACACCAACTATTAAAAACATAGTCCATAACAACTATTTCATTGTTTCCCAGTTTCTTTCCATCATAATTATCGGTAATAACATAACGACACTTATCAAGTCCCTTTTTATCTTTTCCCATTAGGAAGTTACCAACAGGAATATATATTTCATTATAATCAGCATTAACTCCCTCAATATCAATATCATCAAAGGAAGTATTCAGTTTATCTAAATTTCCACTATCAGGAATAATAACAGAATCATATTGACTATGTCCATATATTTTTTCTTGCACTTCATAATTGTTAATACTATTTATATTTATAAATAATAAAGCTAAACTTAGTAAAATGACTGTTAAAAACATAAGAGCATAATGAAAGGGCCATCTAAACAATTTACTAACAATTTTAGTATTGCATTCATTGACATGTTTTTCATAATGAAGAGAATTGTCGTTTTTATTTAACTCTTCTAAACGACATTCCTTATCGTTAATTGTTAATAAATAATTACCATACTCATTAGCATTAACCATATAATGAGTTGCAATAATAATTATTTTGTCTTTAGATAATTCTTTCAAATAATTCAAAACAATAACTGATTTTTCATAATCTAAGTGACTAGTAGGCTCATCAAGTAGTAGCAAACTATTATTTTCAAGCAAAGCAATAGAAAGATTTAATCTTTGTTTTTCACCTGATGATAAGCTTCGAGCTTTAGAATACTTAACCTTTTGCAAATCTAATTTAATAACCAAATCATTTATTCTTTCCTCATCATTGCAAAACATCTTTAAATGATCATATACTGTTAAAGAATTAAACACTTTAAGGGTTGTTGGAACATAACTTATTTCCTTATCGGTTAATACTTGATTATCGATTTGATAGGTAATGCTCCCACTATCAGGAGTTTCTATGCCTTTGATGATTTTAAATAATGTTGTTTTTCCACTACCATTTCTTCCAATCAATAGATATATACCAGGTTTATCTATAGATAAGTTTATATTATTTAATATTAACCTTTCACCAAATGATTTTGTTACATTTTCAATTCGTAACATTATATTACCTCTCAATAATTATATTTTATAAATTGTTGACCATAATATATTCTTAGTACATGCAAATGCAATAATTACAGCTGCAATATAAAACAAATGAATAAAGATTGTTGGAAAATAATTATAGATCATAATCTCTTTTTTATTAAAACCTTTGTGTCTTAATAAATACATCTTTTCCCAATCTGATTTTAAATATGCAAAATAGTATAAAGTATAAACAACTGCTATTACAACAATAGCTCCTAAAAATCCCATTATAACATATGGTTTAACGGCATTTATCTTTTCAACATCATTTGCTATTTTACTACTTCCCATATAATTGAAAAACATTTCTTTATTTAAATCTTTGACTAACTTTTTATAATCTTTACCATTAAAATCTATTTGATATCCATCATATTTTTCATATAGATTTTCAGGAGCTAACATATCCAAACTTTCTAAAATATCATGGAAGGCATTTTCACTCACTTTAAAACAATAGTATGAAGAATTACCTGCTGTAGAAGTTGAAGCTCCTTTAAAGATAAATGTTTTGTCATAAACTTTTCCGTTTTCTTCTATATGTACCTGAATTTCTCTACCAATTGCATCATTAATTTCTTTTATTTCTCCAAAATAAATCTTACTTATATATTCTTCATTAGGCATATCAATATTAAGTATTTTTTTAACATAATATGGATCAAGTAAACATTCATTGTCATTTTCTATTTTATAAACATTAGCAAAAGCATCAGGCGAAGTAGGACGAATTGTTGAAAAACTGTAGCGCTGATTGTTGCTTGTAAGATATACTGATTCAAGTTGACATTTAGGAGCAATTTTATTAAACGTTTCCTTATTTACAAAGTATTTACTATAATATGCATTAATTCTTTGTTCATATATTTCATTTTCTTTAGAAAAGTTTTCATCTTTACTTGGTTGATACTCTTCATAATCAGTATCATATTCAAATATTTTTAATTCATATGGCTCTTGATAATCAACTGTTTTAAATGCATATAGTTTTTCTTTAGTTTCATTATATTTTAATACTTCATTAATTAAATAGTCTGAACAATACAATGTATCATTCTCTAATTTTATTTCTTCACCATTCATATAAATACTATCTGTGACTACTAATTGATTAACATCAATTTTATTATAAACATTATTGTCATTAACAAGCGCTATAATCATTTTTATATAATCTTCTTGTCTTGGCTTTGTTGTATCATATTGATTAACTAATTGCACACATTGATAATCATTGGTAAAGTTCTCATTACCATAAAAATAATTAATGCTATCTTTTAGTGATACATCTATTATTGCTTTTTTATTTACTGTTACTGCATAACATAAAAATATTAATACATATATTAAGGCATAAATGATTATATGAAATGCCAAAGGTATTAATTTATTCTTTTTATAATTTTTAAAGGAATAACTTATTACTTTGTTGGCTTTCTCTTCGCTTGTCTTTTTTGTACCTTCTTGTACTTGATTTTTTTCTTCTTGAAGCTTTCCTTCTTCTAGTCTTAATAGTACATCAGCTTTATCTTTAAAATCTTTTTCAAAATGAGATACACATATTACTAATGTTTCTTTCCCTAATTCAGCTATTTCTTGAACAAACAATGATGCTGAATTAACTTCTATGTTTCTTATTGGTTCATCCAAAATAGTAATTTTAGCTTTTTTAATTATTGCAATAATTAAAGCTACTTTTTGGGTTTCTCCACTCGATAAAGTTGATACTTTCTTATTTAATATTTCATTTAAATAATATTTATCTATATATTTTTGACTTTCTTCATATTTATCTTGAAGAATTAATTTTAAATTTTCTTTTACTGTTAAATATGGAAGCAAATTGTTTTCTGCTGTTATATAAATAATATTATCTTTTACATAGTTTTCATTTAAATCCTTAGCGCTTACACTATCATAAAAAATATTACCTTGATAATCCTTATCATCAAATGCCAATAGATTTAATAAAGTAGATTTTCCACTTACACTTCTTCCTAAAAGAACTACCAATCCTTTCTCAGGAAATTTATAACTAATATTATCTAATACTATTGCATCTTTCTTAGAAATAACAAACGATTTAGTTAAGTTTTTTAATTCTATCATTGTTTCATCTCCTTTATATAGCAAAAAACTCCCTTTATAAGAGAGCTTATGTATTAATATAATTTGTCCTATCATCCTACAAAACAATTATTATAACAAATCCCTCTTATAAAAATCATTTTATGCCAATATTTTATCACTCTTTGATAGTGATTGCAAGGGATTTGCTTTGTATGTCGTTTTTATTTTCGAAAATAATTTATAATTGAACTAGCAAAATTGATTTGCTTTTTCAGATTTTCAAGTTTATCATATGTAGTCGTTTTGCTTTCTTTTTTAACAACTCTTTCAAACTCTTGCATATATTTAGAATCTAAATCTAAGTAATAATACCATTTGGGGTGTCTCCTTAGATATTCTAAATATATTTCATTGTTATATATTTTTTGTAATACTTCATCTTTCATCTAATCCCACCAATCATTATATGCACTGGATACAATGGGGGCCACAGTTCCACGATTTCCGCCAACAGTTTGAGCAATTTGTATTACTTTTTGTATAGTATTAAGGGTTTTATTTAAATCATCAGGATTGATTTTTTTGATATATGAAACAATATTTTTAACACTATCCATATTAATGGATAAATTATTACCATTTTGACTTACCACATTATTTGCTTCAACTGTTAAATATTTTTCCCATTGAGGATCGTTTTCTCCAAAAAGAACCCATTCCTCATATACATTTTGCCATGTTCTAGTACCACTACGCACTTCGTCGCGGATTTTATTATGTTTAGAAACAAAAGATTTAAATTCATCCATTCGTGATTGCATTTTTTCTCCTCCTAATATAATTTATTAAGAAAAGAATAAAATGGTTACCTTTTTATATATTTTCTTTTAATCTTTCAATTTCTTCATCGGTTAGTTCTCTATATTCTCCTTCTTTTAGATTTTCATCTAAAATGAGATTACCGATAGCGATTCTTTTTAAATATATTACTTCTTTGCCTAAAGAGTGACACATCTTTTTTATTTGATGATACTTCCCTTCACTAATAGATAAATAAGCCTCGTGTTCATTTATTATCTCAAGTTTAGCCGGTTTTGTATGGTAAAGTTTTCCTTTTCCATCATATAAATCCATACCTTTTTTACAAGATTCTATATCATCTATAGTAAACTTTCCATCGACTTGAACAAAATACTTTTTAAAGCATGTTTTTTTAGGTGAGGTTAATTGATGAGCCATTTTTCCATCGCTTGTTAAAAGGATAAGTCCAACTGTATCCATATCTAATCTCCCGACAATCGATAAATTGACCTTATCGTATCCTTTGATTAAATCAAGGACAGTAGGTAACTTGTTATCGAAGGTTGCTGAAAGGTATCCTTTAGGTTTATTTAGCATTAAATAATAGACTTCTTTGAAATTTAATTTATTATCATCTAAAAAAACATCTTCACCATTAACATTCCAATCATTTTTAATAGCTACTTTAGTTCCTATTTTTACCCTTCCACTTTTAATAATATCACGAGCTTCTTTTCTGGTTACTCCCAAAGCTCGACATACAAATTTATCAATTCGCATTTAATTCACACTTTCTTTTATCTCTCATATATATAAATAGAGGAGAGGATTTATGATGTTTAATAAAAGAGGCACCCAAAATCAACCTAATTTTGGGGAATTTAATGAAAGAATGGGATATCCACAAGGCATGAATTTTCAAGATCCCAATATGAGTAGTATGTATCCCAATTTGCAATATGAAAGAATTCAATTTGAAATTAAAGAAAATCGGAGAAGAATTAACAATTTAGCCAAGCGCATTATTCGTATTGAAAATTATTTACGAATAAGAGATACTTCCGATTATCCAATAACTGAGGATGATCCTAACTTTCCATTATAGATTTCATTACTTTATATATAGAAATATGTGACTTTTCATAAAGCATTTTATCATATTGTTTTTCCAAAATCTTACTGCGCAAAATATTTTGATATTCATGATATTTAGTAATTAATTCTTGTTTATTAACTTTTTTAGTTTTTGTTTTTTCAATTAAAGTAAAAAACTCAATGATTTTAATAATTTCATAAGCATTAAACAAGTCATAATCAATCTTATATTCTGTATTCATTTATAATCACCATTATTATTTTACCAAAAAAATAAGTATAAATAAACAAAAATATTAGGTAATTACACTAGCAGCATTATTTTTAAAACATATAATAACATCGAAAGGAGGTAAATTATGTACGCAGGATATGGTAACTATGGATGCTGCCAATCTAATGGAAACAACTTCGGTGGATATGGCTATGCATTAATTTTAGTATTGTTTATTTTATTGGTTATTATTGGTTCAACAGCTTTAGGAAATAGATTCTAAATAAAAAGAGGAGTTATTCCTCTTTTTTAATTGCAATTTTTTTCTTTTTTTGTTAATATAATAGTGTGAGGTTAGAAATATGATATTATATAATGATATTATTAAAGAAAATAATGAAGATTTACGAAAGAAATCTGTGGAAGTTGAGTTACCTTTATCTAATGAAGATATAGAAATCTTAAAAGAGTTAGATGATTATTTAACTCATGGATACGATAGTGAATTTGTTAAAAAGAACAATATTCGCCCTGGTGTTGGTATTGCTGCCCCCCAAATTGATGTTTTAAAGCGCATGTTTGTCATTCAAGCCTATGATGAAAAGGGTGAATTCCATCATTACTGTGTAATAAATCCTAAAATAATCTCTCATTCTGAGGCTTTAACGTATTTAGAATCGGGAGAAGGATGCTTATCAGTCGATAGAGATGTTAAAGGTTTGATTTTTCGCCCTAAAAAAATAAAAGCTAATTGCTTTTTAT
>CANQJU010000004.1 GCA_947624315.1 uncultured Bacilli bacterium
AGGTAAAGAACGTTTAAGTAAAATTGGTACTGGCGATCGTAGTGAAAAGATTAGAACATATAACTACCCTCAAAATCGTGTCACTGATCATCGCATTAATTTCACCATCCAACAATTGGATCGTGTAATGGAAGGAAAAATGGATCCTATTATTGATGCTTTGGTTGCTGAAGACCAACGAAGAGCTCTATCAGGAGAAAATAAATAAATGAATAAAGGAGTTTCTTTATGACTTATCGAGAATTTTTAAAGCAAAACGAAACCACTGCTACAAATACTCATAAAGAAGCTAGTGCTATTCAAAAATTAATAATGGAATATCTTAATCTTACTCCTACTGAATGGTATTTTAATTTAGATAAAGAGATTGATGATATTGATAATTTACAAAAAATAGTTGATAAATATTTAATTGATAATATTCCTATTCAATATATTTTAGGTTATACTTATTTTTATGGATTAAAGTTTTATGTTAATCAAAATGTTTTAATACCAAGATATGATACTGAAATTTTAGTCGAAGAAGTTTTAAAATATATTGGAGAAAAGACATGTAAAGTTGTTGATATAGGTGTTGGATCAGGTTGCATTGCAATTTCCTTAAAAAAATATTCTCCCCAAATTGATATGATTGGTGTAGATATATCACAAGAAGCTATTGACATTGCTAAAAAAAATGCTATATTTAATAGTGTAGATATTGATTTTAGAGTAAGTGATTTATTAGAAAATGTTAATGAGCAAATTGATATTATTGTTTCCAATCCTCCTTACATTTCTAGTAATGATTATGTTGAAAAAATAGTAAAGGATAATGAACCTCATATTGCTTTATTTGCTTTAGAAGATGGAATGTTTTATTATAAACAAATTCTTAAACAAAGTTTAACAAAGTTATCTTTTTATGGTATGATATTTTTTGAAATTGGGTATAATCAAAAAGACAAGATTATTTCTCTTATAAAAGAATATTATCCTAATTCCAAAATCAAAGTTGTAAAGGATTTAAATAATATTGATAGGGTTGTAATTGTATATTGCAATCAATAGAAAAGAGATGAATATGAAGAAAGTAATTTTATTTATATTATTATTAGTTTTTCTAGCTGTTCCTATATCAGTTAAAGGTGCTATTTTTGATGATGATATTGATGAGGCTTATGAGAAATATGTTAATTATGCTAATTATGCCAATAATTATTATTCTATAAACGTTTATCAAGGAATCGTTAATGATAAGCCAACCTATGGTATATACTTTTTTAGCATGACAGCCAAAGAATATCATATTGTTTTTAGCAATGGCCAAGAAAAGTTTGTTATAAAGGCATATAATCGTCGAGGTGATATTAAAGCTTTAGTTTTTGTAGTTATTGTATCATTCCTCATGTAAGAGGAGTTCCAAGAAGTAAAGATTTTGAGGTAGCTTTAGAAGAAATCAAAGAGCCACTAACAATTATTTTATATCGTGATAATGTTAGACAGGCATTTAAAGAACCAATTGTTTTAAAACCTTTTACAAAAGAAGAATTTAATCAAAATGCAAAGTTTGTAACAACAGGGCAAAATATGGGAGCACGTATAACAAAATTAACTGTACCTCATAACTATACTAATTTAATATTTATTGTAGTTGCCTTAGCAATAGTTGTTAGTTGTGGTATAATTATTTTAGTCTTTTGGAAATCTAAAAAAGGTATGTTTAACGAAAGATTAAGGAAAGAAGATACTTTTGATTTCAAAGAATTTTTAAATCAAAACTTTGATGAAAATATACAAGAACCCGATACCATTGATTTAGATGAAGATGAATTTAGTGTTGAAAAGGAAGAAGATTTAAAACAAGATGAATCTCTAGATAAACAACCTAAAAATGTTTATGAAAAGAGTTATAAAGATATTGAAGAGGAAAAAAGTGGATTTTCAATTAGTGATTATTTGCGTGATAAAGGATTAATTACTGATTATAAAATCGCTAGTGAAGAAGAAAAGCAATCAATAATGCTTGAGTTAATGAGACTACGTGATGAAAAGAAAATTACAAATGATGAGTATCTTGAGGAGGCTTACAAATTGTGGAAAGAGTAACATTAAACCAATTGTTACAATTAAAAAAAGAAGATTTAGAAGGAAAACTTATTTGTTTCCCTACTGATACTGTTTATGGAGTTGGAGCAATAGCTACAGATAAAAAAGCAGTTGAAAAAATTTATCAAATGAAAAGAAGAAATAACAAAAAGCCACTTCCAGTCTTATGTAGTAACATTGATCAAATTAAAGAATATGTCGATGAAATCGATGACACGATAGCAGCTTTAATGAAAAAATATTGGCCAGGAGCTCTTACAATCATCTTTAATAAAAAGCCTGGTGTTGGTGATCATCTATCTGATAATACAATTGCTTTTAGAATGCCTAATTCCAAAATTGCTTTAGATATTATTAATCGTTTTTCACCTATTGCTACAACTTCTGTTAATATGAGCGGTGAAAAGGAAATTAATAATATTGATGAAATTGAAGAAAAATTTGCTGATTGGATTGATTATATTGTTACCGATGAAGCATATTTATCAAACATCCCTTCAACTGTTGTTGATGCAACAGGAGTATTTCCAAAAATTTTAAGAGAAGGAAATATTAAGGTATAATATGGAAAAAAACACCAATAATAATATTGGTGTTTTATTATGAAAAAATTTATTTATGTTATTTTAATTTTAATTTTTATTGTTTTGATTATTCCTAAAGGTGAAGAGAATTTACGCATTAGAGTAATTGCAAGTAGTGATACAAATTACGACCAAAGAATAAAATATGAGGTTGTTGAAATAGTGAAAAAGGTAATTTCTCCCAATGATTCTAAAAATATTATTAAAGAAAAATTTCCTATACTAGAAGAAAAAATAAAAAATTTTTTACTTCCTAAAGGAATAACTTTTAATATGGAAATCAAAGATGAATACTTTCCTAAGAAGAGTTTAAATGGAAAAGTCATCGCTGAAGGTTATTATGAAGCTTTAGTTATAGAGTTAGGAGAAGGTATGGGGAAAAATTGGTGGACGCTTTTATATCCGGAATATTTTAATATTTCATTTGAAGATATTAAAAGTGGAGAAGTAGAAGTTAAGTTTTACTTTTGGGAACGTCTTAAAAAAATCTTCAAATAAAATAATTTATTATTTCATATGATTAACTGGTGATTATATGAATATTTTAAGTGTTAATGAAGAAAGCAAAGACAAAGTTTATCAATTTATTAGTTTATATGTTAATGGAAAAGTAGATATGGATATTGTTCAAAATGCTTCGTATGTTGAAAAAGATGATCAAATTATTGGTGTATTATCTTTTGAAACTTTTCAAAGAATTGGACTTATCCGCTATTTTATTTTTAGTCAAACAGTTAGTGATGATATTGTTTATAAATTATTAGATAGTGTAAAAAGAAAAGCAAGTAAATTGAATATATTTTATTTTGTTACTTTAGTTATGAAAAAAGAAATAAAAGATTTATTTGAAAGCTTAGGATTTATTTTAATTGATAATAAAAAGGTTTATGTTGAAGAAAGTTGCATTACAAAATCTAACTTTAAAGATATATATATCTTAAAATGTGATCTAGAAAAAGTTTAATTATCCTTTCTTGTGAAAAATATTTTTTTATGATATAATCATTTTGAAAGGATGAGAAGATGAAACATTTAAAAGTATTTTTATTCATTTTAATTTTATTTGCAATAGCTGGTTGTAATAAACCAAAACAATTTACAGTAAATTTTTTAGTAGATGGAGAAATTATTCAAACCGAAAAAGTTAGTGAGGGTGAAAGTGCAACTAAACCAGAAGATCCTGTAAAAGAAGGATATGATTTTGTGGGATGGGATAAAGACTTTAACAATGTTACTAGTGACTTAGATATCAATGCTTTATTTGAAGTAGCTAAACATACTGTTGAATTTTATGTTGATGGTGTATGCGTTGATACTCAAGAAGTTTTACACAATGGTAACGCTACACCTCCAGAAGTAGAAGAAAAAGAAGGATATACATTTAAAAGATGGGATAAGGAATACAATAACGTTACTTCTGATTTGAAGATATACGCAGAATTTGAAATTAATACATATTTTGTTAACTTTTATGTTGATGGACAATATATTGATTCAGTAATAGTTGAATATGGTGGTAAAGCTATAGCTCCAGAGGTAGAAGAAAAAGAAGGATATACTTTTGTTGGTTGGGATCAAAATATTGATTGTGTTAAAGAAAATTTAGAAGCTAATGCTTTATTTGAACCAATTAAATATACAGTTACATTTATGGTTGATGGTGCTGTTTATGAAACACAAGAAGTACCTTATGGTGGAAATGCTACTAAACCACAAGATCCAACAAAAGATGGTTTTGTGTTTATTGAATGGGATACAGATTTTAATAATGTAAAAAGTGATTTAGAAATTAATGCTCATTTTGAGGAAAACGATATGTTTAATAAACTTAATGAAGTCGGTTTAGTATTGGATGATATGTTTAAAGATATGGGTGTTTTAGGAGAAACAGCCTTAGAACTTCCAACTGAACTTAATGGAATTGAAATTCAATGGGGAAGTTCTAATGAAGAGATTATTGCTCCTAATGGAAAGATAACACCTATCTTTACTGAAAACAAATATGAAGAAGTTATTCTTTCAGCAAAATTAATTTTAGATAATCATGCTATTAATCGTCAATATAATTTACAAGTTGAAAGAAAATACAAAGATTTAAGCAAAGGAATTAATGCTGCTTATAATAGTGGAGGAACTTTATCAGAAATAGCTTTAAACTATTATGATATTGTTTATTATTCATTCTTAGAATTAAACGATGCTGAAGGTAATTTGAAAAATACCAAAGGTGTTGCTAATGCTATTAATGTTTACAAAAACAAGCTTCATGCTAAAGGTGGTAGAGCCTTGTTCTCATTTGTTGCTCAAACAGCTAATGATATTGGTAATTTATTATTAATTATAAAAGATGATGAAAAATTAGATAAGTTAGTAAATAACTTGCTTACATTCTGCCTTGAAAATGATTTAGATGGTATTGATGTTGACTGGGAAACACCGCGTGATAGTGGCGCAGGAACATATTTAAAACTAATCAAGAAGATATACGAAACATTTAAAGCTGCTAATCCTCGTCTTTTAGTAACAAGCGCAATTGCAGCTGGACCTTGGCAATATGTACAATATGGACTAAAGGAAAGTGCTAAATATCACGACTATATCAATATGATGTCATATGATTTACATACAACAGCATATGCTTCATTCCAAAACGCTTTATATTTTAAAACAAAAGTTTGTCCAACTCAATGTGCAATTGATACATCACTTAAAATTTACAATGATGTTGGTGTTAAAAATGAACAAATTATCATTGGTGTACCTTTCTATGGTAGAGTATTTATTAATTGTGATGGAGTAGGTATTAATGGTACTCACAATTCATCTATTAATCAAAGTAGAATTATGACATTATTAAGCAATGGCTATAAAGAATATTATGATGAAGATTGTCAAGTTCCATATCTATATAGTGAAAAAGAAAGAACGTTTGTTACATTTGAAAATGCTAGAAGTATAAATGCTAAATGGAAGTTTATTGCTGAGAATGGTCTTGCTGGAATGATGTGCTGGAATTATATTCAAGATTATAACAATAAATTGACTATGGCCATGGGTAATGGCAAAGCCGTTTATGGAAAATAATTAGACTTTGAAAAAATAGTAAATAAGTGTTTACGATTAAAGGCTTTTTTGGTATAATTATAAAAAAGTTTGTACATTAATCGTGGAGGGAAAATGAAAATTAGTATTGGTTGCGATCATGGTGGATATATCTTAAAGGAAAGTTTGAAAAAACAATTACTTGATTCTGGCATTGAAGTTATTGATTGTGGATGTTTTAATCAAGAGCGAGTTGACTATCCTGTATATGCTAAAGAAGTATGTCAAATGGTCCAAAAAAAAGAAGTAGATTATGGAGTATTGATTTGTACTACGGGAATTGGTATGAGTATTGTTGCTAACAAATATCGCCATATAAGAGCTGCCTTAGTGACTAACTTAGAAAGTGCTCAATTGACTAGACAACACAACAATAGCAATGTTATCTGTTTAGGAGCTAAGTTTACAAATCCTGCGGATGCTTTTAGTTATGTTAAAACTTTTATTAATGAAAAATTTATATATGGTAGACACGAAGAAAGAATAAAAATGATTGAGGAGGTAGAAAATAATGAGTGGAAAAGTGGTAGTCGTTAATCATCCTTTAATTAACCATAAATTAGCATTAATTCGTGATGAAAAAACAGGGACAAAAGATTTTCGTCAAACTGTATCTGAAATTGGTATGTTAATGGCTTATGAGATTACAAGAAATCTCCCAACAAAAGAAGTTGATATTAAGACTCCTGTTGCTATAGCTAAATGTCATATGTTAGCTAAAGAAGTTGTAATTGTACCTATTTTAAGAGCAGGGCTTGGAATGGTTGATGGTATTACAGCCTTAATCCCTACAGCAAAAGTAGGACACATTGGTTTGTATCGTGATGAAGAGACTTTAGAACCTAAAGAATATTATGCTAAATTTCCTAACGTTATTACGGAAGCAACTGTTTTAGTTGTTGATCCAATGCTTGCTACTGGTGGTAGTGTTTGTCATGCTATAGATGTTTTAAAGAGAAAAGGTGTAAAGAATATAACATATGTTGGGCTTGTTGGAGCTCCAGAAGGTGTAAAACAAGTTCAAACAAAACATCCTGATGTTGATATTTTCTTAGCTGCTTTAGATGATAAACTAAATGAAAAAGGATATATTGTTCCTGGACTTGGAGATTGCGGAGATCGTTTATACGGTACAAAATAATTGAGGTAAAGAATATGAATTATCAAGCATATTTACAAGTTTGGTATTTTGTTCTTTTAATTCCCATTAGTGTTATAACTTATTATGCTTTAATGGCTATTGATTTTTCTAAAATATTTAAAGCTAATTCCACTTGGCAAATAAGAGTATTAGCAATAATCATAAGTTTAGTATTTGGTTTTTTAATTGCTGATGGAATATTAGGTATTTTGGATAGAATTTTATCAACCTTGTAAAAAAAATGTATAGAAAATAAAACCTTGGTAAATAATAACTACCGAGGTGATAATTGTGATTAAATGGTTTAAAAACTTAACAAAAGAAGGATTACAAAAATTGCTTTTCTTTGGTGTGCTTGTTTTGGTGATTGGAGTATTTATTTTAGCTTTTACTCTTGGTGGAGATAAACCACAAGTAGAAAAACCTAATGATGATAAAACTGAACAACCAACTAAACCAGGTGATGATGATCCCAACAAAGAACCAAATGAAAATCAAGATCCTGTAGTAGAAATGTTCAAATCTCCTTGTGACTTAGAAAATTATGATGTATTTAGACTATATTATAGTTTAGATAGTGCAACAGAAGAACAAGAAAAAGCTGTAATTCAATTCGGTTCAAAATATTTTTTAAGTAGAGGTATATCTTTAAAAGATCCTGATGATAAGGAATTTGATGTTTTAGCTAGTATGAGTGGAACAGTAATTGAAGTTAGTGAGAGTCCAATTTATGGAGTAACAGTTGTTATTGACCATGGTGATGGTTTTACAAGTGAATATATTAGTTTATCAAAAGCTAGTGTTTCTGTTAAAGATACTGTTAAACAAGGTCAAAAGATAGGAGTATCAGGAAGTAATGAATATGATGCTCAAGCTTCAAATCATGTGCATTTTAAAATAGCTAAGGATGGAGTTTATTACAATCCTTTAGATGTGTTAGGCAAAAAGAAATCCGAAATAAAATAAATCCAATTTTTAAAAAATTGGATTTTTTTATTTAAAAAGTGATAAGATTACTCTCATCACTCAATTCTCTTTTCTTTTAATTCTCTTAAGTTAACTAAATAAATGAATACTTTTTGCATAGGAACTTCCGATATTTTAATTAAATATTTTTGGAATTTTCTTATATCATCTTTATTAAGACGTTTACGAATGCAAACAGTTAAAGTATTGCTTCTTTTTTCAATACCAATAACTTTGATTCCATTAATCAATGATTTTAAAACTTCACTTTTACCAGTTAAATAGCGGAAGTTGTTTTTTATTTCTTCGTTAGTAAAATGTTCAATTAATTTTCCTTTATCTAAAAATAGAATTTTATCAAAAAGATAATCAATTTCATCAATATAATCAGATGCTATAATAATTGTTCTTGGATATCTTTCATGATGAACATATAAATAATTAAAAAAGTCATAACGATCTTTAATATCAACACCATTTATTGTTTCATCAAATAAAGTAATATTAGCAAGAGAAGCTAAGGATATAATCCCTGACAATAATTTTTTTTGATTTTCGCGAAGTTTTCCATAAATCGTGGAAGGATTTATGTCAAAGTGATCTAAAAGCTTATAGGCATAGTAATTATCCCATTTAGGGAATTTATTAGCCATTTTATTAAAAATAGTTTTAACAGGTGAAATAGCTGAAAAATGATGTCCTTTAGAAATGAAACATATTTTTGATGACATGAAATGTTTTCGAGAAAGAACCTCGCCATCTAAATACACATTGCCTTCAGATGAGTAATATTTTGCTGTCAATAGCTTCAATAGTGTATCTTTTCCGGAGTCACTTTTTCCAACAATCCCATATATTTTATTATCTAAAAAATTATAACTAAAATTTTTAATAGAATTGTGATTTTGATTAATTTTTGTTATATTGTCGCACACTAAAACTGACATTTAATCACCTAACTTCACTAACTTAAATATACACTTTTTTGAAAAAAAAGTCAATAATAAACCAATTAGGTTTTAAAAAACGATTAAAAAAATTTTTTTTGCATATATTTGTTAGTGAAAGGAAGATAAAAATGGAAAATAAAATTCGTTGCCGAGTTTTAGAAGAAGCAAATTTTTTTTTGAAAGAGAAAAGTACTGTTAGAGAAGTCGCTAAAAAGATGAAAGTAAGTAAAAGTACTGTTCATAAAGACTTTAAAGAGAGATTGCCTTTGATCGATAGAAATATTTTTAATAATGTTAATAATCTTTTAGAATACAATAAAAATATCCGTCACTTGCGAGGAGGAGAAGCAACTAAGCAATATTTTTTATCAAAGAAGAGTATTAGTTAATTTTATTTGTAAAAGTGGATTATAAACGAAAAAAGGGGCTTATATGCCCTTTTTAATTATAATGCTTTGAGATATTCTCTTAAAATCTTAATTTGTATTTCATTTTTAGTTATAGAGACTAAATCTTTAGATATATTATTAAATAAATCCTTAGGAAGTTCATAAACCAAAGTTACAAGAGTTGAAAAAGATTTTGATACTTGCTTTAGATTTACTAAATATTTAGTTACTTGATTAATAAAAGCATAGGGGAAAGTTATTTCCATTTCTAGGCAATCTACTAGGGAGTAAGTTTTTATGGTCGTTAAAGTGTTAGCTACGCTTGATGAATAAGCTCTAACTAATCCTCCAGCTCCCAGTTTTATTCCTCCAAAATAACGTGTGACAACAGCTAAAACATTAGTTAGTTCATTTTTTTTCAAAACATCGTATATAACTACTCCAGCTGTTTGACTTGGTTCACCATCATCACTAAATTTAATCACTTCTCCCAAGTTACCTAAAATATAAGCATAGCAATGATGAGTTGCATCATAGTATTTTTTACGAATATTACTTAAATTATTATTGACTTCATCAATACTATTAACAGGTAAAAGAGTACAAATAAATTCGCTTTTTTGGATTGTTTGAGTTGTCTCATAAATTTCTTTTATTGTTTTCACTAATCTTCACCAAATATTATTATAAAATAAAAAAAAAATAATTCCAAGAAAAAAACAAAAAAAGATAGTAAAATAATGTTTTTTAAGGTATAATTATTTAAAATAGAATAAAAATTTTTTGTAGAGGTTTTTTATGGGTCAGGATTCTAAAATTTTATTTCAAAAAGGTAATGAATTAATACATTTAATTAATAGCAAATGCTTTGAAGCATATTATACAGGAGAAACTGTCAGAAACTTTCTTTTAAGCCAAGAAGTTAAAAATATTGACATTTCCACAAACGCCTCCATGGAATATTTAGAAAAAATAATTGGGGAAGCAAGGAATGTTAAAAAGAGTGATGATGCTTTAATAATGACATATCAAGATATTACTTTTACTTTTACTCCCTTTTTAAAGGAAATTAGAGATAACAAAGGAAAAGTAGTATATTGCGAAAGTGATAGCATTATGGATGACATCAATAGAAGAACCTTCACAATTGATGCTATTGCAATGGATGCTAATAGTAATTTTGTTGATACATATGGAGGCCTAAAGGATTTAACCCGTAAAAAAATACGCTTTATTGGCAAAGGAAAAACTAAAATAATTGATAATCCTTTTAGCTCACTTGAAGCGATTAAATTAGTTAGTACATTAGGATTTGACCTTGATCATAATACTTTAAAAGATATTAAAAATAGTCATGCTTTAAAAAATATTAGTTTTGAAGATATGTTACCATATCTTGATGATATTTTAAGAGGAGATTATTTAAGACTAGCTGTTGGTTACATTTATGCAACTGGCCTATATAAAGATATTCCTATTTTAGGAGAAGAGCTTTTAACTTTATCTAAAAAATATCAAAAAATACCTCATGATATGTTAATCGCTAAAGCTTTAACTCGCTATGAGGATATCGATGATGATTTATTAAATATTTGTGATAATCCTGTGAAAATCAAAAAGGTTGTTGAACTAGCCATTGTTACTCCTAAAAGTGAATACGATGATATCTTACTTTTTAACTATGGAAAAGAAATTGCTGTTTTAGCCAATCAAGTTAATGCTTTATTAGGAAATACTAATAAATGCAAATCGTTAATAGAAGATAGATATGATAATTTACCAATCAAAAGAGTTTGTGACTTGCAATATAAGGGAGAAAATATTTTAAAGGAATATCCCAATATTGATGGTGAATTAATCTACTCAATTATAGACGATGTTAAATATAATGTTCTAACAAAGAAAATTAATAATAATTATAATGAAATAAAAGATTTTGTTAATGAATTGATAAATAATATTTTCAAACAAGAATCTTTAAAAAGGAAAACACTTGTTTTACCAAAAACAAATATTTTACAAGAAAACAAGTTTGTTGAATACGAAAAACAATTGATGGAACTAACAAGTGATGAACGTATTGCTTATGAAGCCATGGAAAATGAATTAAATAGTGATATTGATGCTCTAATGCAAAAATATTATGAAGCTTTAGAAAAGATAGAAATTGATTCCATTGAAAAAGAAACTCTTTCTAAAAAGGTACGCAATTCATATAAAAAATTATTAATAAATACATTAGAAAAATACAAAATATTAAGGGAGAACAAAAATGAGCAAAATTAAAGATTATAGTCCTGGCGATAAAGCCACACTTGTTTTGAGATTTTCCGATGTTCAAATCAGAAAAACCACAGCTAATCAAGATTATGCCAGTCTTTTAGGATATGATGGAAAAGACTTTATCGAAACAAAAATTTGGTCATTAGCTGATGATAAAAAAGAAATCCTTAAAAACGGAGAAATATATTGTGCTAGTGGAACAATGAAAGATTATCAAGGAAAAATGCAATTCAATGTTAGTGACTTTCGTTTAGTTACAGAAGAAGAAATGAAAGAAAATGATTTAAGTCGTGATGATTTTTATGAATATGCTAAATTGGATGTTGAAACCCTTGAAGATATTATAACTGAATATGTGGAGAGAATTGAAAATAAAATTTTAAAAGAAATGGTAGTTGCTTTAATCAAAGAGCATTACAATGAATACTTTTTACATCCTGCAGCTTTGAGCATACATCATAATTACTACTCTGGTTTAGCATATCATGTATATTCAATGTTGACATTAAGCGATGCTTATTTAAGACTATATCCATTTTTAAACAAAGATTTAGTTTATGCTGGCATTATTTTACATGACATTGGTAAATTAATAGAGCTTAGTGGTCCGAAAGGAACTGAATATACCAAAGAAGGTAATTTATTAGGCCATATATCAATTGCTTCTAATTTGATATATGCTAAAGCTTTATCTTTAGGATATGAAAAAACAGATGAAGTTTTATCATTAATGCATATCATTTTATCACATCATGGATTGAATGAATATGGATCACCTAAAGAGCCACAAATGGCAGAAGCAGCTTTAATCTTTTTACTTGATTATTCTGATTCTCGTATGGCAGCTTTAGAAAAAGAAATACCTAATGTCCAAAAGGGAGAATTTTCTAATCCAATCAATGCTTTTGATCGAAAAAGCTTCTATGTACCGGATATAAAATAGTTTTCCCTAATATTAGACATCTTTCGACAATCTTTGACAAAATAATTTATTTTTCTTGTTTTTTTGCATAAATAATTAATTAAAAAACATAAAATATTTTTAAAAAGTTAAAAAATATTTTTAATTATTAAAAAAAGGATATATAATATAATTGTCTTTGATAGACAAGTTCACTAATACCCTCTCTCATTTGTGAACAAACCCTAATTCCCTATTCCTAACAAAAAGATAGAAAGTAATATTTCTATCTTTTTCCTTTTTTATTAGAAAAAATATCATATTAATTGTTATAATATTGTGATAAGAATAATTAAACACCAATAAGTAAAAAAAATGTTTACTTTTTGGAAAAAAAGTAGTATAATACATACGTTAATTGCAATTTGTTAATAATTGCATCATTTATCATAAAAATTTAAAGGAGCATGAAATTATGAATAATAGTTCAAACGTTTTGAAAAAAACACTACCATTACTGATAATTTTATTATTAATTATTGGTATAGCCATTACATGTACATCAATTAAAAGAACAAAAGATAATCCTGTTTTTAGTGACAAGGACGCTGTATATTTAACTGCTAGTGAGGATAACAATACTTATACTGTTAATAAAGGTGAAGTTTACGACGACCTAAAAGAAAGTGTTGGTTTATCTACATTAATTAACGAAGTTAATAAAGTTTTATTAAAAGAGTATTACAATAAAGTTACTGATGAAGATGTTCAAGAAGAATTTGATAAGGGTATGTTCCCTGATGGCAAAGATGATTTAACTGAAGAAGAAATCAAAGAAGCTGAAGAAGAATTCTATGATACAATGTTTTCATCTTTAGGCTTAAATACTGAAGAAGAAATTAAAGATTATTATCGTTTAAACTTAGCTAAGAAAGCTTATGCTAGAGAACAATTAGCTAAAGAAATCGAAGAACAAGATGAAAAGGCTGAAGAAGATAGTGATAAGTTCTTTAAAGAAAGTGATTATAGCACATATTACAATGCTAATTATCAACAAGAATTCTGGGCAATTATTGTTCCATTCACTACTGAAGCTCAAGCTAAAAATGCATTGGCTCAATTAGGTATTTCAATTCATAAACGCCAATCTGGTGTTGAAGGTGATTTTGATCACTGGGTTTGGAAAGCTGAAAAAGTTGAAGGCGAAGAACCAGCTGAAGAAGTAGCTTTAACTGCTAAAGAAGTTGTAAAAGCTATGATCGATATGTACAATACTGTATATGCTTATAAATTACCTGAATATCCTAATGAAAGAATAGTTCTTAATGAAGGTAAACAATATTCATTTGATGAATTTGTAAATTATGAATTCAATACAACTTTATCTGAAGAAGATGAAACATTAAATGTTTTACATTATACATATACTGAATTATCAAATTATCAATCAAGTATTTTAAATTCTATGAGAAATACTTGGGTTGCTTATACTGCTGAAAGTGAAGCTGATAGTAGTGCTAAATGGTTTACAGTTAACCCTGTAAGTTATAATAGTGGTTCATTATATTGCTTCGTATTAAAGATTGCTGAGGAACAACCTCAAGAATTAGATTCAGTAAGAAGTGAAATTTTTGATGCTTTAGTTGATCAAAAATTAACAACTGCTTATATTGAAGAAAAGATGGGCAATCTTCGTAAAGAAAAGAAATTAGTTATTTATGATACAGATATTGAAAGTGCATATATTAGCAGTATGTCAACATACAAAGTTGATGTTAAAAAGACTAAAGCTTCTTCAAAAGATAAGATTGCATCTTTTGAAGGTGGAGAAGTTTCTGTTAATGATTTATTCGAATTAATGGATGCTAAATATGGTGCATCTGCTGCTATTAGTATTTTAAATTATAAACGCTTAATGATTAATAAAGAATACAATGAAGTTTATGATTTCTTAGGAACTGGAAAAGAAAAAGATAAATGGCTTGATACTGACAGATACAATGAGCTTAAAGATGAATTAGCTCAAGAAAAATTAAGTTTCACAGCTGGTTACTATGCTAGTCTTGGTTATGATCCAAGCACAATGTCATGGACTGATTTCTTAGCAAGCGTTTATGGCGAAACTGATGAAAACTTAGTATTAGTTCGTAAATTATATAGTGATATCTTAAGTGATATTCAAACAAGTTATGGTGATTTAAAAGATGCTGATGAAGATTCTGAATTATGGAAGTTCTATAGTGAAAACATGCAAAAGATGGTTGATGAATATTTCAATGTTAAAGGTGTTCATTTATTAATCTGTGTTTATAATGATCCAAAAGATGCTACATCTTCATCTAGTACACAAATCAATCCTGAAGAATGGACTGAAGAACAAATCACTTTAGCTAAAGAATTACATAACCAAATTATTACATATCTTGAAAACACTCAAGGAACAATCCAAGAAAAGATGCAAGCAATCGCTACTGCTTTCTCAACTGGATTAAGATTCTTACCAACTCTTGAACAAAATGTTGAAGCACAACCTGTTATTGAAGGAGTTAAATATGTATTCGATAACATCGAAGTTGCTAAATTCCGTTCAGCTGGTTTAAGTGTTATTTATCAAGATTTAGGTTCATTCACAAATGGTAAGATGGTTGAAGCTTTTAACGATGTTGTTAAAGGTATTTGGGATGAAAATCCAACATCTGAAAGTATGGTAATTTATAAAGATTACTTACAAACAGAATTCGGATTCCACATCTATGCTAACTTAAGTAGTACAGCTATTACTGAATGGACAAACGATGAAGAAGGAGATAAAGAAGTTAAAGGTGTTCTTCCAACATTAGAATATATCAAGAAATACATTGAAGATTCAAGTGATGAAGACTTAACAACTTCTATTAAAACAGCTATTACAACATATTACACTCCAATTTATAATGAATTAACTGGAAGTAATAATTTATATATTCATGAATATCAAGCAATTCAAAAGTTAAATGTTAACTTACAAGGTGCAAATTATTCAAGTGAAATTTGGAACAAGGTTTTAACAAAAGCTATTGAATCTTGGAGCGAAAATTTCAAATATGTAAAAGTTGAAGGCGCTGCTGAATAATTAATGATAATAAATGCCTGTCTAAATAAAGTTAGACAGGCTTTTTATATTGAAGTATAAAAAAGGGAGAGCAAATCTCTCCATTTTTAAAAGCATATTATTCTGTTTTCTCTTTGTTTTTATTCCTTTTGGAATTAACAATTAAAACGAACCAAAGTATAATCAATATTTGCAAAGGAGCAATACATATAAATAAATACCATAATCCATGAGCTGTCAAACATATTGCTAGAGGAATTGACCAAGCAAAAGCAGAAATAGAAATGCATTTTTCAAAGTTATTTCCCCAAATACAACTAAAGACAATTAAAATAATTAAGGAAATAGGAATAGCATATATGAAAGCTAGCCAAGCAACTTTAACTAAATCTTTGTTTATTAAAATCATTAAAACAAAAGAAACAGTTGCAATCAACCAAATTAATCCCATTGATAAAATAGTAATTAAAAGTCTATTTATTCTTAAGGTTACTTTTGGAGATGTTGGAACTTCACTTGCTAGGTCATTAAGAGTTACACCATATATATTAGCAAGAACTTGCAAAATATATAGGTCGGGTAAGTTCTCTCCTCTTTCCCATTTTGAAATAGCTTTGTCAGAATAATTAAGTTTCTGAGCTAATTCATTTTGAGTCATTTTATTTAATTTTCGGTAATATACCAAATTTTTAGCTACTTGTTTTTTAAAATCATTTTCTTGTATCATAATATTTAAATTATAGCATAGATTATTGCTTTTTTCAACTTTAATAATTTAAAAAAATGACAATTCTACTTGGAGTAGAGGGGCATTCTCTTATCAATTTACCTCACTAAACTTAAAAGATAGTTAAAGAATTTTTAGTAGGTTGTTATGCGAGTAACTTTTTTGGTAAAATTATCGAGAGGTGAAATTAATGAATAAAATTGCAAAGGTAATAAGAGTTATAACTGTTGCTCCTATAATGGCCATAATTCTTACAAGTCTTTTATTCCTTTATGAGAATGCATATTTTAGAATATGGGATTATATTATGAATTTGGCAATGATTGTTATACTTCCAGTTTTATCATATCCTGCTCAAAGAGTATTTAAGATTTTTAAAGGTGATATGCGTTGTGGGGAAAGAAAATTAGCAATTATTTTTTCGTGTTGTGGATATACAATTAATTCATTGTATTTGTTGTTTTTACCAACATCCAATATTTATAAAATAATGGTTTTAACATATTTGTTTTCGGGATGGTTAATTTTTATATTCACTTTTATATTTAAAAGTGATGCCAGTGGGCATATGTGTGGTGTAAGTGGTCCAGTAGCGCTTTTGTTTTATGCTTTTGGAACTTATTTTGCCCTTTTCTTTATCTTGCTTATTGCTGTAGGTTGGTCATCAATTTATTTAAAAAGACATAATATAAAACAATTATTACTGGGAACCTTTATCCCTTGGGTTTCCCTAATCGTATCAATATTAATAATAGGAGGAAAATAAAATGAAAGATTATTTAATTACTTGTTCATCAACAGTTGATTTACCAAAAGAATATTTGGAACAAAGAAATATTCCTTATGTTCAATTCCATTTTGAAATAGATGGAAAAGAGTATAAAGATGATTTAGGTGTGACTGTCACTTATGAGGAGTTTTATCAAAAAATAAAAGAAGGTGCTAATACCAAAACATCTCAAGTTAATGTTAAAGAATATGTTGAATTCTTTACACCTTTATTAGAAGAAGGATATGACATTTTACATGTTGAATTATCATCTGGTATTTCTGGATCTTCTAATTCGGCTAACATTGCTAAAAATGAATTAGAGAGTAAATATCCTGATAGAAAAATAATGGTAGTTGATTCATTAGGAGCTTCAAGTGGTTTTGGTCTTTTAGTTGATACTTTAAAAACAATGAAAGACAATGGAGCAACAATGGAAGAAGTTTATGAATGGGCTGAGAACAATAAATTGAATGTTCATCATTGGTTCTTTTCAACAAGCCTAGAACACTATAAAAAAGGTGGAAGAATTTCATCAACAGCTTTCTTCTTTGGAAGCTTGTTAAATATATTCCCATTGTTAAATGTTTCGAATGATGGACGTTTAATAGTTAGACAAAAGGTTCATGGCAAGAAAAAACTTTTCAAAGAAATGTTATCGAAAATGGAAGAAAATGCTATTGATGGTCTTAACTATAGTGGTAAATGTTTTATGTGTCATTCTGATAGTTTAGAAGATGCTAAAACAATGGCAAGTTTAATTGAGGCAAAGTTTCCAAAACTAAATGGAAAAGTAATGATAAATAATATCGGAACAACAATTGGTTCCCATACAGGATGTGGAACAGTAGCAATTTTCTTTTATGGAAAGAAACGTATAAATTAGGCATTTATGTGCCTTTTTTATTTTATCTGGATAGTATCTATTAATCAATCTTGAAAAAAAGCTGTAAGTAGGGTATAATTATTATTAAGTGAGGAAAGCAAATGAAGTTTACAGTTTTAGCAAGTGGATCAAAAGGAAATATGACTTATATTGAATGTGGTCATCATAAAATACTTTTAGATTGTGGGATATCTTTACTTAATGCCAAAAAAAGAATAAGTGAGATATCATTCGAAGGAATAACCGAAATATTTATTACTCATGAACATGGTGATCATGTTAAATTCTTAGACACTGTTTTAAAGAAAACTAAAGCTAGTTTATATATTAATTCCGAATCATTTTATTCTTTAAAAAAGGAAACAATTGAAAATTTATCTAATTATAAAGTATATTTTATTGAAGGTGATAGTCATTATCAAATTGATGAAGACTTAGAAGTATTTACTTTACAGTTATCACATGATGCTATTAATACAATTGGATATATTTTTAAAAGTGGTGATAAACAATTGGGATATATAACTGATACAGGTTTTATTCCCCCACGTTATTTAAAAGTTTTATCAAAATTAGATGGATTAATCATCGAATCTAATCATGATATTGATATGTTAAAAAATAGTGATCGAGAAGAAATTTTAAAGGAACGTATTCTTTCACCTATTGGACATTTGTCAAATACAAATTGTTTTTTGATTTTGAAAAATATTATTAGTGATAGATTAAAAACAATTGTTTTAGCACATATATCTCAAGAATGTAATTGTTTAGATTGTTTAAATTGTGATGTAATTGTTCCTTTAAAAGAAATATATCAAGGAGATATTTTAGTTGCTAGTCAAAACGAAGCAACTGAAATAGTAGAATTATAATGGATATTACTTTAATGGTTGTTGGAAAGATAAAAGAAGATTTTTTAGATGATGGAATTAAAGAATATTTAAAAAGAATAAAAGCTTTTTGCAATTTAAAAATAGTTGAGATAAAGGAAAGCAATTTAGGAGAAACTAATAAAGATTTGCACAATGAGGGAATTCTTATTTTAAATAGTTTAAAGAATGATGATTACGTTGTAACTTTAGAAATTGAAGGCAAGATGATTTCAAGTAATGAATTTGCTAGTTTTTTAAGTGAACATTTTACTTATGACAATCGCTCTTTAGTTTTTATTATTGGTTCTAGTTGTGGTTTAAGTAAAGAAGTGAAAGAAAGAAGTAACTATAAACTATCTTTTTCTAAAATGACTTTTCCTCATCAATTAATGAGACTAATTTTTTTAGAGCAATTGTATCGAGCCTTTACGATTATTAATAATAAAAAATATCATAAGTAAGAAGGTGAAAGAATGTTTGACTTAGTATCAAAATTTTCTCCTAGTGGTGATCAGCCACAAGCCATTGATAAATTGGTTAAGGGAATAAATGATGGCAAAAAATATCAAGTTTTGTTAGGAGCAACAGGAACCGGCAAAACTTTTACAATGGCCAATGTAATTAAACAAGTTAATAAGAAAACTTTGGTACTAGCTCATAATAAAACTTTGGCTGGTCAATTATATAGCGAACTAAAGTCATTTTTTCCTAATAATCATGTTGAATACTTTATTTCATATTATGATTATTATCAACCTGAAGCTTATGTTGCTTCTAAAGATTTATATATTGAAAAAGATTGTAGCATTAATGATGATATAGATCAAATGCGCCATAGTGCTGTTAGCAGTTTGCTCGAATATGATGATGTGATTGTTGTTGCGAGTGTATCATGTATATATGGTATTGGTGATCCCGATGATTATCGTGAAAAGATGTTGACTTTAAGAGAAGGAGATATTTTTCCTCGAGAAACACTTTTAGAGAGATTAGTTAATATGCAATATAATCGTAATGATTATGAGCTTAAAAGAGGTACTTTTCGTCTAAAGGGAGATACTATCGATATTATACCTTTGTCAGAAAAACAAGAAGCTATTCGTTTAGAATATTTTGATGATGAAATTGAAAAGATTAAGATTGTTGATACAATAACTGGTAAAACTGTTCAAAGCAAGAAAATGATAACTATTTCTCCAGCAACTCTTTTTGCCATTGGCGATGATAAAAAAGAAGAAGCTTTGCGAAGAATTAGAAAAGAACTTGAAGAACGCATTGAATATTTTACCAAAAATAATCAGCTATTAGCTGCAGAAAGAATTAAAAGTAGAACTCTATATGATTTAGAAATGATTGAAGAAGTTGGTTATTGTAGTGGAATTGAAAATTATTCTCGTCATATGAGTTTAAGAGAAGAAGGAGAAATGCCTTCAACATTAATGGATTTTTTTGGTGATGATTTTTTATTGATAGTTGATGAATCACATGTTACTATCCCCCAAGTAAGAGGAATGTATAATGGTGATAGGGCAAGAAAAATGAGCCTTGTGGAAAATGGATTTCGTTTGCCATCAGCTTTAGACAATCGTCCCTTAAGATTTGAAGAATTTGAAAAAAAGATTAAACAAGTAGTATATGTTAGTGCAACTCCTAGTGAATATGAATTAAGTCAAACAGATGAAGTTGTTGAACAAATTATTCGTCCAACAGGTTTACTTGATCCAATGGTTGAGGTTAGGAAAAGTCAAAATCAAATTGATGATTTAATCAGTGAAATAAGAAAAAGAATTGCCGCAAACGAGCGTGTTTTGGTTTTAACTTTAACTATTCAAATGAGTGAAGATTTAACTAAATATTTAAAGGAATTGAATATTAAAGTTACATATCTTCATTCAGAGATAAAATCATTAGAAAGACTAGAAGTAATTAGAGCTCTAAGAATGGGAACTTATGATGTTCTAGTAGGAATTAATCTTTTGAGGGAAGGATTAGATATTCCTGAAGTATCTTTGATTGCTATTTTAGATGCTGATAAAGAAGGATTTTTACGTAGTGAAACATCTTTGATTCAAACAATAGGACGAGCTGCTCGAAATGAACATGGTAAAGTAATTATGTATGCTGATAAGATTACTGCCTCAATGGATAAAGCTATTGTTGAGACATTTAGAAGACGAACAATTCAAAATCAATATAATGTTGATCATAATATTGTTCCAAAAACTATATATAAAGATATTCAAGAATCATTCACAATTAGTAATGAAGAAGTCGAAGATAATGGTGGTGTTATCGATATGACATCATTAAGTGATATGAGCAATATGGAAAAGAAAAAGCTTATCAGTAATCTAGAAACACAAATGAAAGAAGCTGCTAAAAATTTAGATTTCGAACAAGCTATGTCTTTAAGAGATATAATATTCGAACTGAAAGCAAGTTTATAAGGAGAAATTATGGAGAAGAAAAAAGTTGTGGTTGGATTGAGCGGGGGAGTTGATTCAGCTGTTAGTGTTATTAGACTCCAAGAAATGGGATATGAAGTTGAAGGAATGTTTATGCGCAATTGGGATTCATCAATTAATAACGATGTTTTAGGAAATCCTCATACTTTAGATAGTGTTTGTCCTCAAGAAGTAGATTATATGGATGCTTTGAAAACAGCTGAGGAATTGGGAATAAAACTTCATCGTATTGATTTTGTTGAAGAATATTGGCAAAGAGTATTCTCTTACTTTTTAGATGAGTATCGACATAATCGCACTCCTAATCCTGATATTTTGTGCAATAAGGAAATTAAATTTCGTTCCTTTTTAGATAAGGCTATGGAAATGGGATTTGATTATATTGCTATGGGACATTATGCTAGAATAATACATTTAGATAATGGCGATGTTAAAGTCTTAAGAGGAGTGGACAGCAATAAAGATCAAACATATTTTTTGTGTCAATTAACTAAAGAACAGTTGCAAAAAGCGCTGTTCCCAGTTGGAGATTTAGAAAAAAAAGAAGTAAGAAGAATTGCTAAAGAGCATAACTTAACAATTGCTAATAAAAAAGATTCTACAGGAGTTTGTTTTATTGGTGAAAGAAACTTCAAAGAGTTTTTGAAAAACTATTTACCAGCTAAACCTGGAAAAATGGAAACATTAGATGGAGAAGTTGTTGGAGAACATGATGGAATAATGTATTATACTATCGGCCAAAGAAAAGGATTGGGTTTAGGGGGAGCAGGTGATGCTTGGTTTGTTGTTGGAAAAGATCCTCAAAGAAATGTCCTTTTAGTTGGAAGAGGTAGTGAACAAGAATATTTATACTCTAATCGTTGCATTGTTTCTAATGTTAATTGGATAGGTGAAGAGATTGATGAAAACAAAACTTATTTAGCAAAATTCCGTTATCGAGGTGTTGATAATGAAGTTAAACTACATAAATTAGAAAATGGATGTTTAGAAGTTTCTTATGTGAATAAAGCTAAATCAGTAACTCCTGGACAAGCTGCTGTTTTTTATGATGGTGAAGTCTTGTTAGGTGGAGGTACTATTGAAGATGTATATATGAATAACGAAAAAAGAAGATATTAGGTGCAATTTATGGAAACATTATATGGAAGTGTGGTTGCAATTACATATTTTAATGATGATAATGGGTATGGAATAATTCGTATACGCCTTAATTATCAAGACAATAAAATAGCAAAATACCGGGCTAAGTTATTCTCAAATATATTAACAGTTGTTTGCAGTTTTGATCGCAAGCCTCTTGTTGACGAGGAATATGACTTTTGGGGAGAATTTGTAACTAGTCAATATGGTATACAATTTAAAGCTTCAAAATTTTCTCGACGCAATGAGTATACTTTAGAGGGTGTTGTTGCTTATTTGTCTAGTGATTTTTTTCCAGGAATTGGTAAGGTTACAGCCACAAAAATTTTTAATGAATTAGGTGAGAAATGCCTAGACATAATAAGAAGTGATAAATCATCTTTAGATAAATTGGATTTAACAGAAGCTCAAAAAAATATTATTTATAATAATTTGATTGAAGACAAATTGCAAAGCGAAACCAAAATTGAGTTTTTAAAAATGGGAATTACTTTATCAATGTCTATCAAGATAATTAGTATTTTGAAAGAAAAAGCTTTAGAGATTGTTAAAAATAATCCGTATTGTTTAATAGATCTTGTTGAAGGAATAGGATTTAATCGAGCTGATAAAATTGCTTTAGCCAATAATATTAGTAAAAATAGTTTAGTAAGAATAGAAGCTTTACTTTCCTATTTGATTAATGAATATACATATTCATGTGGAGATACATATATTGAGTATGAAAAATTATTTAATTTGGGAATTGAAACTCTCAATACGGAAGAAGAAGTTTTAACAAAAGAATTGTTTGAAAATGCCATTAAAGCTTTAGTTGGAAAAGGAAAGATTTATATTGATAATGAGAATAATATATATGAATATCATATATATAATGCTGAAAATATGTTAGCATCATACATTGCAAATTTATTAAAAAGTGATTTTGATTATGGATATAAATTAAAAAGAATTCCTAATGCTTTAGAAAGAATTAAAGTAGAGCTAAAAATACCATATAGTGATAAACAACTAAAAGCTATTGAAATAGCTTTGAAAGAAAATTTATCAATTATTACTGGTGGACCAGGAACAGGAAAAACTACAATTATTAAAGGTCTTATTGAAAGTTATGTTTATTTGTTAGGAAACGATATTGCTAGTGAAGAAATTGCTTTGCTCGCACCAACTGGAAGAGCTAGTAAAAGGTTGAGTGAAGTGACTCATCATAGTGCCCAAACTATCCATAGATTTTTGGGATATGAAGGACATGGAGTTTTTCGCTTTGGCGCTGACAATAAAATCAAAATGCGTTTAGTTATTGTTGATGAGTTTTCTATGGTAGATGTGGCTTTAGCTGCTCGACTTTTTTCTAGTTTAGAAGAGGGAACTAAAGTTGTTTTAGTAGGTGATGTTGATCAGTTACCTTCTGTAGGTCCAGGAGAAGTTTTAGCAAATCTTATTGATAGCAAGGAAATAACTGTTACAAGACTTGATCAAATTCATCGTCAAGCCTCTGACTCAACAATCATTTCTTTTGCCCATTCAATAAATAATGGCTTTTTGCCTGATACCATTTTAACAAAGCAATCTGATCGCAATTTCATTAAAGTAAGTGATTCAAACATTTGTGATAATATTATTAAAGTTATTGAACAAGCAATAAATAAAGGTATGAGCCTTATCAAAGATATTCAAGTTTTAGTTCCTATGTATAAGGGTGAAAACGGCATTAACATGATAAATGAAAAACTTCAAGAAAAGTTTAATCCTTTAGTCGATTATGAAATAGCTCATATGTCAAGAAAATTCCGTGTTAATGATAAAGTAATTCAACTAGTTAATCGCAGTGAAAAACTAGTTATGAATGGAGATATCGGTTATGTCATTAGTCTTGATTATAATGAAGATGGTGCTAATGGTTTGACAGTTTTGTTTGATAATGGACCAGTATATTATAAAAAAGATGAACTCGAAGATTTATCTCATGCTTATGCTATATCAATTCATAAAGCTCAAGGTAGTGAATTTGATTGCGTTATTGTTCCTTTTACATTCAAATATTTTATTATGTTAAAGCGTAAATTAATTTATACAGCTGTAACACGAGCTAAAAAATATTTGATAATGCTTGGGAATATTGAAGCTTTACAAAGAGGAATTCAAGGAGTTGAAGGAAGAAGAAAGACTAAGCTTGTGGAAAGGATGAAAAAAGTATTCCAAAATGAAATGCTTGAATTTGATCCTAATGACGAAATGGAAAATGTTTCACCTTATGATTTTTTAAATTAAGGCTAAAATAATAATGTGCAATGCACAAATAGCTTTAACCAGAAAGAGGTGTAATTATGAAAAAAGCTTGGTCATATATGTCTATAGGCGCTTTAGGTGCAACCTTAGTGATGATGTATATGAATAATAAATCATCAATTGATAAATCAGTAAGAAAAATGAAAAAGAATAGTAAAGATGCCTATAGTAAAGTTAAAGCAATGTTTGAATAGTTGGGTATTCCAACTATTTTTTCTCCCATATAATGCTACTTATAGTATGCAGCAAAAAAATTTAAAAAATAAAAAAAAGAAAACATCTTTTTGAAACTAATATATATATGAGGAGGAAATTAAAATGAAAAAGTATTGGAAAGTTATTTTAATTGTACTAGTAGCAGTAGTGGCAATAGTTTTAAAACTTCTAGATAAGGATGGGAATGAAGTAATAAATAGCTCTACTAGTGACAAAGAATTGATCAAAGAGAATAGTGATATAGTGGTAGAGATAAGAGGCGAGGTTAATAAACCGGGATTATTTATGGTTAAAAGTGGTGCCAGAATTAATGATGTAATAATACTTGCTAATGGATTGACTCCTAATGCAGATATTACTAACATTAATTTAGCCGAAAAAGTAAGCGATGGAATGACCATTTTGATACCTAAATATAATAAAGAAGTAATAACAAATGATGAAGGGAAAGTGTCTGTTAACTATGGAACATATCAAGAACTAATAAGTGTACCTAACTTAGGACAAGCAACTGCTAATAAAATAATTGCTTATCGCGAAAAGTATGGTTTCTTTCATAGCCTTGAAGATATCAAAAAAGCGGGGATAGATAATGGACGCTTTGAGAAAATTAAAGAATACTTATGTCTATAAAGAATTAATAAACAATTTCATCTTAATAGCTATTTATGTAGCTTTAGGATTATTAACAATTAATAACATATATTTTATTATTTTATTTTTATTATATAATTATTATATATTTAAAAAATCAATCAAAATATTTCTGATTTCTCTTATATTTATTAGTACTGTTTGTTTACATTTATTAATAATAAAGGGAAATAATCTTTTAGAAATAGAGGGGATTTGTACAGTTTATGATGTTGAGATTGAAGAAACATATCAAAAAATAATTATTAAAAAGGGGAACAAAAAAGTAATAATTTATGACTTTGATATGTTCCAGGTAACCCCTGGCAATAAAGTTAAAATGTTTGCTCAAGAAAGCGACATATATGGAGAAAGAATTGAAGGAGGTTTTAATTATCAAAAGTATTTAGAAAATAATAATATTAGTAATGTTTATGTTTTAAAAAATTTAGAAATAATAAACCACAAACATAATCTCAATTATTTTAAATACTTAATTAATACTTATTTTAATAAAAACTTTGATAAAGAAAGTAGATCATTTTTAAAAGCTCTAATCTTAGGTAATAAAAGTGATTTTGATGAAAATTTAATAGAAAGCATTAAAACAAATGGCATAATGCATTTATTTGCTATTTCTGGTTTACATGTGGGGATAATAATTATCATCTTAAAAAAACTTTTAGAAGTGTTAAAGATTAAAAACAATGATATTTATATATGCTTATTTTTATTTCTTTATATGTTTATTACGAGTTTTTCACCATCAATAGTTAGAGCCGTTTTAATGTTTTATTTATTAGTTTTAAACAAAAAATTATCTTTAGGTTTTAGCTCTTTAGATATTGTCAGCATTATTTTTTTAGGATTAATATTATATAATCCTTTATATATGTTTAATAATGGTTTCATCTTAAGTTTTATAGTTACCTTTTTAATTATTTTGCTTTCACCATTATTAAAAAATAAAGGCTCTATTGTTCAAAGTTTTATAATTTCTTCATTGAGCACCATTATTACTTTACCAATAATTATTAATATGAATAATGAAATTAATTTGCTCAGCCCTTTTTTAAATGTCTTTTTTATTTTTCTTGTCTCAACAATAATCCTACCTATAACATTTGTTGTGGCGTTTTTGCCATTTATGAACAATGTTTATATTTATATTATTCGTGCCTTTAGTTATATTTCTTATTTAGCTTCCAATTATTTATCAATAAATATATCAGTAGCAAGTATGTCAAAATTGTCCGTTTTCTTATTTTATAGTTTATTAATTTTATTTATATTTTTTTATAAATTACCAAAGATAAGAAGAATAAACATATGTCTACTTGTTTTATTTATATTTATTATTTCCTTCTCTTCACCTATATATTTTAAAAACGAAATAACCTTTATGGATTTAGATGATGGAGAAGCTACTTTTATTCATAGTTATAGTGATGATTGTTTAGCTTTAATTGATACCGGAAGTGGAAAAAATAATGAAGTTAGTAGTTATTTAAAAAGAAAAGGAATTAAAAAAATAGACTATTTAATATTAACTCATAATCATGATGATCATAATGGTGAAGCTTTAATAATTCTTAAAGAAATAAAAGTAAATAAAATTGTTGTTAGTGCATATGATAATAGTGACTTTAGTAACTTTAAAAATACAATTAAAGTTAAAGCAAATGATAAAATAGATTGTGGAGAAATAACTTTTAATGTTTTACACCCAGATAAAAATTATCAAGATATGAATAATAATAGTTTGATTTTACATACAAAAATTGGAAAGCATTACTTTTTGTTTTTAGGAGATGCTAATAGAGAAGTTGAAGAAAAACTTATGGCACTTAATTTACAAGTTGATGTTTTAAAAGTGGCCCATCATGGTTCTAAAACTTCCTCTAGTCCCCTCTTTATAGAAAGCATATTACCAAAATATGCTATTATTATGAGTGGAAGAGTCAAGAGATTTGGTTTTCCTCATCAAGAGACA
>CANQJU010000005.1 GCA_947624315.1 uncultured Bacilli bacterium
TATGAAGCCAGATATAAACTGCATGATATTGATAGGAGTTTAAAAGAAATAGAAGGTTTTTGTGAGATCCAAATAATAGATATAAAAAAATTAAATGAAGAAGACTAAGCAATAAATTATAAAAAGAGGAGGTAATTATGTATTCAAAATATCATGGATGTGGAAATGATTTTCTAATCAGCCGATACGAAGAAAACAAAGATTATAAAGAAGAGGCTATTAATATATGCAATCGTCATATAGGAATTGGTGCTGATGGATTGATTTTAGTCAAGGAAAATAATGGCGAGCTAGAAATGATTTTTTATAATGCTGATGGCTCTAGAGCCTCAATGTGTGGTAATGGCATTAGATGTTTTGCTAAATATTGTATTGATAATGGTTTTATTAATAAAGATAAATTTAATGTTAAAACATTAGCTGGAAACATGATAGTAGAAATTACCCAAAAAAAACCTTTTAAGTGTAAAGTTTGTTTAGGCAGACCTGATTTTAGTTCTAAAAAGTTAGGAATTGATACTAATAAAGATTGTTTTTTAAACGAAGAAATAGTTTTTAAAAATGGAAATAAGGTTATGGTAGATGCTGTATATATGGCTACACACCATTTAATTGTAATAGTTGATAATTTAGATGACGCAATAAAAAGTGATTTAGGTTATCAATTAGGAAATGATAAAATATTTACTAAAGGAATAAATGTTAATTTTATTGAAATTATTGATAGAAACAATATAAAAATGCGCACTTATGAAAGGGGAGTAGGTTGGACATTAGCCTGTGGAACAGGGGCTTGTGCTTCCTTTGTAATTCTTAATCATAAGGGATTATGTGATAATCATTTATTTGTTCACTTACCATATGGAGTTTTAGAAATTTCTAAAGTTAATGATGATATTTATATGGAAGGTGAAAGTGAGTGTATTGCTCGTAAAATCAATATTTAATTTATTATAAAATAGACCAATATTTAGGCAATAGGAAAAAGTTGAAAAGCAATTAAAAGAATGATATAATTATTATACCTTTAGAATATATAATACAAAGGAGAAGAAAAATGGAAAAAATTGCTATCGTTACGGATGTTAATGCTGGGTTAGATTATATTGGATATGATCCTAAAATTCCTGTTTTAAGATCAATTATTAATTTTGGTGATGAACATTATGTTGATGGTATCGAGATAAAAGCTGATGAATTTTATGAAAGATTGAGTAAAGAAGATATTATTCCTTCAACAAGTGCTCCTACTGTTGGAGAAACAATGAAATTGTTGGATCAATTAATTGAAGAAAAATATACTGATATGATAATGTATGCTATTTCTTTCCAATTAAGTTCAATCGGACAAATGGTAGAAACATTAAAAGATGAGTATGAAGGAAAAATAAATATTCATGTTGTTGATACAAAAGTTGCTACTTATATTCAAGGATATATGGCTGTAGTTGCTAAAAAGATGGCTGATGAAGGCAAGAGTGTTAAAGAAATATTGGATTATTCAGATTATTTAATCAATCACCAACATGCTTATTTTATCGTTGATGATTTGAAATATTTAGTTAAAAATGGACGTTTGAGTGGTGCTGCTGGATTTGTTGGTAATTTATTAAAAATAAAACCTGTTTTAGAATTAAATAAAGAAGGTAAAATTGTCAGCAAAGAAAAAATTAAAACTCATAAACGTGCTGTTGAAAGAGGACTAGAGCTTTTCATAAGTGAAATTAAAGATGCTAAGAAAGTACAAATAATGGTTTTGCATACTTTACGAGAAGCTGAAGCTAAAGAAGTAGCAAAATATTTACAAGAAAAATGTCCTAATGCTTTACCTATTGAAATCCATATGGTTACACCAGCTGTTGGTGCTCATATTGGATGTGGTATATTAGGATTTGGATATTTTATTTTAGAAGAATAGTGCAATTTTATATTGCACTTTTGTTATTTATTGTAGCTTTTTTTCATAATATTTTAGGGGATATTGTGAAGAAAATAAAACATTATGAATTAATTAGTTTATTACTATCTTTTATTTTATATTGGATATTAGGTAGATTTATGGTTGTTTTTACAATGATATTAGTTACTTTGACATTATATGTAATGAAAAAAAGAAATTATGTTATCAATAATAGTTTGATTTGGTATTTATTGTATTTAATTTTGGGAATTTTTAGTTTGTTTTTTCATTTTATTAGTTTAAATCTTTTGGTTATTATTTTAGGCAATTGGTTTTCTCTGTCATATTTTTTTAATAAAAAACTTTAAAATGCTAAAATATAGGTATATAATATAAATGGTGATGATAAATGAAACAATGTTTATTTTGCCATAAAGAAACCGATAATAGTGAATGTCCTAATTGTAACAAAGGTATTTTTGTTGATAAAAGAAAAATATATTACGCTAATATGGTTTTTACATTTAATCAATGGATGAGTTATGTGTGTTCATTTGCCATTGATAAAAATAATAATATATTTTTAAAAAGACAGATAAATGGTCTTGATAAAAGATATTTAATGAATATATTTGATAAGAACATCAAAAAGTATACTTTTTTGGGTTTAATTTTGCACTGTATTATGTTTTTAGGAATTAGTCTAATAACTAGTGGTTTGATTGCTTTCTTTTGTTATAAAGGAAATTTCAAAGATGAAGATATTTACAAATCTTTTATCTTTTTGCTCTTTATTTGTTTGATAATTTTTGCACTTGGATGTTATTTATTAGTAAGAATTTTAAAGAAAGATAAATGTTTTTTAACAAAAGAAGGAAAGTATTATAGACAAAGATATATTTCTAATAATGAATACAATAAAATACATGAATTCATAGAAAGGATGGACTAAATGAAGAAAATATTATTAATGCTTTTAATATTATTATCTGTAGTATTAGTTGGATGTGGAACACCTGGAGACATATCACAACTTAAAAATCTAGAACAACAAGAAATATTCACTCAAAAAGAAGATAGATATTATGTTTTTTTCTATCGCGATGGATGCAATGGATGTGAGCAAACTAAACCATATATTTTAAATTATGTTAAAATCATAAGTGGAGCAGGATATGAGGATTGTAGAAAGATATATGGGGTTAATTTAACCAACAAAAAGAATAAAGATATGTATTATCAATATATGGGATCTGGAGGACAAGGAACTAAAAACAACTTTTGGGTTGACGGAGTTACTAATTGGGCAGATTTAAGAATTGGCTCAACTCCTGCTTTGATTGGTATTTATATTAAAGATGGACAAAAGACAGCTAGATATGTTGCTCAAGGAAGAGAAGCAATTGTTAGTGCTTTAAATGAGCAATTAGCCAAATAAAAATCGACTATTTTTAAATAGTCGATCTTTTTTTATTTTAGTAATTCATTAAAATATGGAAGAATTGCGACACCAACATTTCCATATACAACAGTTATAACACCATTTTCAATAAGGAATACTCGAGGGTAATATCCTAATTTGAAATCTTCAATGTTATCAACACCAATAAATACTTCTGGTGTTCCAAAGTAATTACCGGAATTTTGTGAACGATGAACAGCATATATTGGATATGCTTTTTCTTTATCAAGGTTCATGTATTCTTGAGCATATTTTAATAATGTAGGTTTAACAGAGTTACAACCAGGACAACCATCTTTCAACCAGAAGACATAGTATGCATCTTCCTTTTGATCAAACATATCATCAGCATCAATATAATTGAAGATAGAAGTAATTATTAAAGTGAATTCTTTACTTTCATCATTATTTTGAATTGTTAATTTGTATTCTCCAGGAAAGTTAGAATTAAATGTGTATGTTGAAAAGTGGATTTTACCTTCATTATAACCAGTTGAACCTGCTGTATATGTCGCTGGGACATTTCTTGTATATTTTTTGCCTTCACTATCAATAGTTGAATACTGTGTAGGGACAAAATCAATATCTAATACTATTTCATATGGATCATCAATATTATGAACAATATAAGTTGATTTTACAGTTTCTTTTTTAGTTTTTAAGAAACTACTAATACTATCTTCATTATATTCTTCAACAATCTCTTTTATTGTTTCATCTTCATTTACTTGTTTAGATATTTTTACTAAAGTTACACCATCAATTTTTCCATTTAGGATAAGTTTATCATAACTATCAATGCCAACTAATGAAGAATTTCCTACAGGACTTTGATAATTAGCAGAATCCATATTAACAAAATATAATGATTCAGTATGACCTTGAACATATAGAGCTAGGAAATTATTTAATTCATATAAATCAAGGTCTAAACCTTTATTTTCATTAAGAGAATTATTGATAAAAGCAACATAATAACTATCTTCTTCTATTGAAAAAATATCTTTTTCTTCAATATAACTATAAGGATGATCGCCTCCTTCTAAAACAATTGTATAGGAAGTTGGTTTATCATCAGTAATTGTTAATTTATATGTATTAGCTTTATAGCGATAGAAGAAATCTTTTGTTACAAAGAAATATGTAATGCTACTTTCATAAATATGACTTTCTAAGTCAGGAATTTCTTCGGATATTTCATCGTTTGATAGAGTTACTGATTTTAACTCTCCATGGATAGGGAAATAATAACCTCGCATTGTTTCTTTATTTAAAGTTACAGAAAAATCATTTTTTTTACATCCAACACCTAATAATATAGTGCAAATTATTAATAAAAAGAAAAATATTTTTTTCATTTATAACCTCCTTAATAATTCCTATATAAATATAACAAATATAATATATCACATTTTTAATAAAAAGTAAAATATGATACATTAAAAAATAAAATTATGGAAAACGTTTTTGAAAAAATCAATTTTTTTCTTAACAATTATAAAAAGTTATGATATAATGTAATAAATAGTGCAAATGAAAATATGGAAAGGAGAAAAATCGAAGAATTTTTGTTCTTCATAGATTAATATTATGAAAAAAAGATTGAGTTTATTGCTAATTGTTTTTTTAGCTGTTTTACTTGTTGGGTGTGCTAAAGAAAACAATAAAGATGTTTTCCGTTTTGAGTCACATCAACTTGAAATGACTGTTGGGGATACAGTTGAATTAAAATTAATTTATGGAAGTGTAAGTCCTAATGAGGAAATTAAATATACCCTTGATAAAGAGGGAGTTGTAAGCTTTGATAATGGTAAGGTTGAAGCTTTAAGTGAAGGTGTTGTTAGAATTACAGCTTATGTTGTTAAAACACCAACAACTAGAGCTACAATTGAAATAACTGTTAGTAAAGCTAGATTATCTGGTTTACAAATAGTAGATCCAAGCAATGGCGTTATTGAAGTTACAAAATCTGTACAATTATCTATTAAAACATATCCAAGTGATATCAGTAATGAAGTAATTTGGAGCAGTAGCGATGAAGGAATTGCTTCAATTACTCAAAGCGGTTTATTAACAACTCATCTTCCTGGTGTTGTTACTATTACGGCTACTTCTAAATATGATTCTAGTGTTGTTGCCAATAAAGCTTTTAAAGTTGATTATTTAAAAGCTGAAAGTATTGAGTTAGAGTTTACTGAAGGTAGCGAAGTTATTATTTTAAATGAAACTGCAACTTTATCAGCTAAAGTTTTACCAAATCTTGCTAATCAAGAAATTGTTTGGGAAAGTAGTGATGCAACTACTGCTTCAGTTGATGGTGGTGTTATTACAGGCTTAAAAATAACTGGTCAAACTGAAGATGAAGAAGATAATGTTGTTACAATTACGGCTAAAACATTAGATGGTTCTTTAGAAAAGTCAGTTGATGTAAAAGTTATATATGCGGAAATAGAAAGAGTTGAAGTTGCTTATAAAGAAGAAGTAGAATCAATTTTCGAAGAAGAAACACTTGAATTAGTAGGAACTGTATATCCTGAAAATGCTGATCCTCATCTTACATGGAGCAGTAGTGATGAAGAAATTGCTTCAGTAAGCGAGACAGGAGTAGTTACTGCCGTTTCTAAAGGTACTGTAACTATTAAAGCTACTGCCGCAAATGGTATGAGCGCAGAAGTAAGTGTAACAGTTGTTGGTACACCTGATCCTGAAGAAATTGTTGTTAGAGTTGATGGAAAAGTAATTGAAGATGAATATGAAATCATGGCAGAATTTGATGCAACATTCACAATTTCAATTAATCCAGCTGAAGCTAAACAAGATTATACTTATGAAATACTTGAGGGTGCAGAATTAATTAGTATTACAGAAGCTCGTGGAGGATATAGAATAACTGCAAATGCAGTAGGAAAAGTAACAATTGTCTTCAAGTCAACAATTAATGAAGAGATTTCTAAGACAATCACAATCAATATCATACCTCTTGAATTATAATGGAAAAAAGGTTATGGCTATGCCATAGCTTTTTTTTACCAAAATAATTAATCAAATAGTAGAAAATATTTAAAGATTGTGGTAGAATAATAAACGTGGTGACTATAATGTATGATATTATTGTAATTGGTGGAGGCCATGCGGGAGTAGAGGCAGCCTTAGCCAGTGCTAGATTGAAAAATAAAACTTTAATGATTGTTGGAAGTATTATGAGAATATCTAATATGCCCTGCAATCCCTCTATTGGAGGACCTGCTAAAGGAATAGTTGTAAGAGAAATAGATGCTTTAGGCGGACAAATGGCAAAAACATGCGATGAAACTTTCTTACAAATGAAAATGTTAAATTTGTCAAAAGGACCTGCCGTTAGAGCTTTAAGGGCTCAATCAGATAAAGTGACTTATCCTAAAAGAATGCGTGAAGTTGTTTTTTCTCAAGAAAACCTTGAAGTTAAAGAAGCTTATGTTGAAGAATTAATTGTTGAAAATAATTGTGTTAAAGGGGTAATCCTTGAAGGCAATGAAAAAATATATGGTAATGCTGTAATTATTGCTAGTGGTACCTATCTTGCTTCTCGGGTTTTGTGTGGTCATGAATTTTGGCCAAGCGGACCTGATAATGAAAGAACAACTACCAAATTATCTGAATGTTTAAAGAAACTTGGGTTTAATTTGATAAGATTAAAAACAGGAACACCCCCTCGTATTAAAACAAATTCAATTGATTTTAGTAAAACTACTCCTCAACCTGGAGATAGTATTCCATGGCATTTTAGTGATGAAACGCTAGTTAAAGATATTCGCCCAATTGAAAAACAAGCTTTATGTTATTTAACTTATACAACTGAAGAAACACATAAAATAATTTTAGAAAATCTTGATAAATCAAGTATGTATGGGGGAATTGTTGAAGGAGTTGGACCTCGATATTGCCCATCTATTGAAGACAAAATTGTTCGTTTTCGTGATAAAGAAAGACATCAAATCTTTTTAGAACCCGAAAGTGAATATATCGATGAAACATATGTTCAAGGTTTTTCAACAAGCATGCCCCATGATGTTCAAGAAAGAATGGTTCATAGTCTTCCAGGATTAGAAAATGCTGTTATAGCTAAGTACGCATATGCAATTGAATATGATGCTATTAATCCTCTAGAATTAAAAGCCAATCTTGAAACAAAGAAAATTAATAATTTATTCTTTGCTGGACAAGTTAATGGAACAAGTGGATATGAAGAAGCTGCATGCCAAGGATTAATGGCAGGAATAAATGCTAATTTGAAACTTAAAGGAAAAGAACCTTTAATATTGCGCCGTGATGAAGCATATATTGGAGTTTTAATTGATGATTTAATAACTAAAGGAGTTAGAGATCCATATCGTCTATTAACATCAAGAGCTGAATTTAGATTGCTTTTAAGACATGATAATGCTAATGAAAGATTAATGAAATATGGATATGAAATCGGCCTTGTTTCTCAAGAAAGATATGATAAATTTCTTTTAAAAAGAAAAAAAATAGATGAATTAAAACAAAGAGTTGAAAATATTACAATAACTCCTAAAAATAATATTAATGAATATTTACTTTCTTTAGATAAACCAGTAATAAATGAAAAGATTAATGGTTATGACTTTTTAAGAAGACCAAATATTGATTTTAATGATTTAGAAAATATAACTGATGAAAAGTTTATAGAAACTGAAGAAATCAAAGAACAAGCCTTAATTGAAATTAAGTATTTAGGATATATTCAAAAAGCTTATAAAGAAGCCAAAAAATTAGAAATGATGGAATCAAGAAAAATACCTCAAGATATTAATTATGATGATGTTAATAATTTAGCTTTAGAAGCTCGCGAAAAACTTAAAAAAGTTTTACCAGAAACCATAGCTCAAGCTTCACGTATAAGCGGAGTAAATCCTAGTGATATTACTATGTTATTAGTTTATTTAGAGGGAAGATATGGAACAAGTAATAAATAGTTTAAATATTAGTTTAGAAAAAAATCAAAAATTTAATAAGTATTATGAATTTTTAATAAGTGAAAATGAAAAATATAACTTAACTAATATTACAGAATTAGATGATGTTTATATTAAACATTTTTATGATTCATTAATGATGAGTGAATTTATTGATTTAAAGAATGTGGAAAACTTATGTGATATAGGTAGTGGGGCAGGATTTCCTAGCATACCTTTAAAAATAATGTATCCACATTTAAAAATAACTATTATTGAACCAACTTTAAAAAGAATTAATTTCTTAAAAAAATTATGTGAAATATTAGAATTAGATAATGTAACTTTAATAAATGACCGTGCTGAATGTGCAATTATCAATATGAGAGAAAAATTTGATATTGTTACTGCTCGTGCGGTAAGCAATTTGCCAATGCTTTTAGAAATATGCATACCATATGTTAAAGTAAATGGTTTATTTGTTGCTTATAAAGGACAAACATATCAAGAAGAAATTTCACAATCAAAGAAAGCTTTAGAAATATTGAAATCAAGTATTGATAATATTTATTCATACGATTTATTTAATGATTATGGTGTAAGATATTTATTATCAATTCGTAAAAAGGAAATAACTAATACAAAGTATCCAAGAAGGTATAGTGATATTAAGAAAAAAACATTATAGGGAGTAAAAATATGGGAAAAATTATAGCAATTGCTAATCAAAAAGGTGGAGTTGGGAAAACTACTACAGTTATTAATTTGGGAGCAGCTTTAGCTAGAAAGGACAAAAAAGTATTAATCATTGATTTGGATGAACAAGCTAATGCTACATTAGGATTAGGTTTAAGCCCTGATTATGTTGTTAAAGGAGCTTATGATTTATTTGTTGATGATATCAATATAAATGATACTATTAATGTTACATCAAATAATAACTTAGATATTATCCCTTCAACAAGTCAATTAGCTAATGTTGAAGAAAAACTTCAAAATATTAAAAATAAAAAATGTATTTTAAAGGACAAATTGAGTTATCTTAAAAATGATTACGACTATGTTTTAATTGATTGCCCATCAACATTTGGGACAATAACTGATAATGCCTTGTTCTTAAGTGATTCTGTAATTATTCCTGTTGAATGTGAATTTTTAGCTTATAATGGGTTAAATCAAATGATTCAAAAAATATATCAAATTCAAAAAGAAAAAAATGAAATGAATCTTTCATTGACTATTGATGGTGTGTTGCTTACAAAACTTGATAATCGCAATCTATTCGGATATAAAATTAAAGAAAAAGTTATGGAATTATTCCCAAATAAAACATATAAAACAATTATAAAAAGATCTAGTCATTTGCAAGAAGCACCGATGCATGGTAAAAGTGTTTTAGATTTTGCTTATAATTCTCGTGGAAGTAAAGAATATCGTGAACTTGCTGATGAAATTATTAATAATAGTGAGGAAAGAAAATGAAGGACAAAATAATAGAATTTTTAAAAGTATCTAATAAAGCTATCATTTCAACATTGCTTGTTATTGCCATTGTTATTGTTTTAAATATAATTATAAGAATTATTACTGGTCGCTTTATTAAAAGAAATAAAGAAAAAAGAAGACATGCTGTTACTCTTGCTAAGATGTTAAGAAGCATTTTTAGCTATGTTATAATTATTTTAGCCATTGTTATTATTTTAGGCATTTGGGGAATTGATATTGGACCGGTTTTAGCTGGTGCAGGAATTTTGGGATTGGTAATAGGATTAGGTGCTCAAAGTTTAATCAATGATATGTTAAGTGGATTCTTTATTATTTTTGAAAATCATTATGACGTTGGTGATGTTGTAGAAATAGATGGATTTAAAGGAACTGTAACCGAAATAGGCTTAAAATCAACTAAACTTATTAACTGGTTAAATGAAGTTAAAATTATTTCTAATGGTGATGTTAAAAATATCATAAATTATTCTAAAGAACCAACTGTTAGTTATGTTGATGTTGGTATTAGTTATGATGAAGATGCTCAAAAAGTTATCAACTTATTAGAAGAAAAACTTGTTGCTATTAAAGATGCTTTCCCTCAAGTTATGGAAGGACCTAATGTTATTGGTATCAATGAATTAGGTGCAAGTTCGGTTACAATTAGAATTACTTTAAAAACAGTAGCTAATGAGCAATATGCAGTTATTAGAGCAATAAATAAATTTGTTAAAGAATTATTTGATGAAAATGGTATTGAAATACCATATAATCAATTGGTGGTTCATAATGCAAAAGCTAGTGACAAATTATCAAATAAATGATGTTTTGGAATTCAAAAAATCACATCCTTGTGGGAGCAACAAGTGGAAAGTTATAAGATGTGGAGTTGATATGAAACTAGAATGTTTGGGGTGTCAAAGAGTTATTATTATTCCTCGTGTTGACTTAAATAAAAAAGTTAAAAAAATAATTAGAGAAGAAGAAAAATAAAACAAATGCTGCTAGTTATGCTAGCAGTATTTTAAAATTTATCATGAAACGTTTTCATATAAAAATATATTTACATTGTAAAAGAAATTCGTATAATATAAACATACAAATATTAAGGCCACAAGATAAGGATTTTCCTTTGAGTATATCGATTATTAAACTGGCCTTATGATAAGGCTGGAAGGTTCTAATTGATAATTAGAAGGTAGGTCTAATATTTATTCTTTTACAAGATAGAAGTAATATTCTTGAGCATGCAAAGTCAATATACTTCTTGAGTATATTGCAAAAAATATTAAGCCTAACAAGGCTTTTTTATTTTATTTAAGAAAAGGAGAAATTATGAAGAAATTATTGAGTGTCTTATTTACTTTGCTTTGCTTAGTAATGTTATCTTCTTGTAAGAAGGAAGAAAAAATCGTAGTTTATACGGAAGCTGGTTTTGCTCCATTTGAGTATATTAGCAATGGTGAAATTGTTGGTGTTGATGTTGATATTATGAATTTGGTTGGAGAAAAACTTGGCAAAAAGATTGTTTTTGAAAATGTTCAATTTGATATAATTGTTGATACTGTATCAGAAGGAAAATTAACTAATGTTGGGGCAGCTGGATTATCTATTAATGATGAAAGAAAAGCCAAAGTTGATTTTTCAAGTGTATACTATCAAGCTAATCTTTATGTTATTTTTAATAAAGAAAAAGGTATAAATTCTAAAGAAATGACAGATGGAAATATAGGCGTATATTGGTCAGCATTAAATGATGCTAAAGCTATTGGTATTCAAACAGGAACAACTGCTGATTTATTCTTGGGTGATGAAATTGCTGAAGGTGGATCATTAGAAGGTGTTAAAAAGACTGATTATGATTCTTTAGATGTAGCTGTTAATGATATTGGTTTAAATATAGATTATGTTATTATTGATGAACTTCCTGCGCAAATGCTTGTTAAAGGAAATAGTAATTTAGCTTGCTTACCTTTATATTATGAAGGCGAAGAAGATGAATTAGCTTATGATTCATATGCTATTTGTGTTACTAAAGGACAAGATGAGTTATTAAAAGCTATTAATGAAGTATTAGCTGAACTTCTTAAAGAAGATAGCAATGGTGTTACTGGTGTTCAAAAATTAGTAAACAAACATTTAGGTCTTGAATAATGAAATTATTTTCGGATATTTGGAAAATCCTTTCCACAAAAGAATATCTTGGATATTTATTACAAGGATTTGGCAACACTTTACTTATTACTTTAATTGCTGCATTAATTGGACTTGTTTTAGGATTTTTAGTTGCTATTATTAAAATATTTGCCCTTGATAACAAATATCTAAAAATTCCTGCTTTTATTTGTAATATTTATACAACAGTAATTAGAGGAACACCTGTTGCTTTACAACTATTTATCATGGTATTTGCTATTTTAGTTATTCCGGGATTTAAAGTAACAGCTATCATTTTAACATTTGGTATTAATTCTGGTGCTTATGTATCAGAAAATATCCGAGCAGGTATATTATCAATTGATAAGGGGCAAACAGAAGCTGGAAGATCACTTGGACTTAGCTCAATGAAAACAATGACAAAAATAGTCCTACCTCAAGCTGTTAAAAATGTTATCCCTACCATTGGTAATGAATTAATTGCTCTTTTAAAAGAAACAGCCATTGTTTCTATGGTAGGATCTACTGTTGGAACCTTGACTTTTGACCTAAATCAAGCAACAAGAGTTATTAATAAAAGTATTTCTAATTATTTAGCTCCGTCAATTTTAGCTGGCTTAATGTATTTAGCTATTGTTTATTTAATAACAGTATTTATTAAAATCTTTGAAAGGAGATTAAGAGCCAGTGATAAGCATTAGAAATATATATAAGAATTTTGGCAATTTAGAAGTTTTAAAAGGCGTTAATTGTGAAATAAAAAAAGGTGAAAAAATTGTTATTATTGGCGCTAGTGGGAGTGGAAAGTCAACTCTTTTGAGATGCATGAATTTATTAGAAGAACCTACATATGGTGAAGTATGGATTGATGGGAAAATGATGACTCATGTTGATCCATATTTGCATCCAGAACTTTTAGAAAAGTCAAAAACTTTTCAAAAATTATTAAAGGAACAAAATAATCATGATGAGGTTATAAACAATATTGTAAATAATAAGTTATTAAAAAAGATGGAAGGTAAAAAATTCCATCAAGCAAAAAAAGAGTTTGAAAAAGAAAATTGTATTGATATTAATGTTGGCCGACAAAAAATGGGAATGTGTTTCCAACATTTCAATTTGTTTAACAATTTAACAATTATAAATAACTTAATATTAGCTCCTGTTGAACTCAAATTAATGACTAAAGATGAAGCTATTGCTAAAGCAAGCGAATTGTTAAAAAGAATAGGTTTATATGATAAAAAAGATGAATATCCTTCTAAGTTATCAGGTGGACAAAAGCAAAGAATAGCTATTATTCGCAGTCTTTGCATGAACCCTGAAGTTATGTTATTTGATGAACCTACTAGTGCTTTAGATCCAGAAATGGTAGGAGAAGTTTTAAACCTAATGAAAGAACTAGCCAATAGTGGAATGACAATGGTTGTAGTTACTCATGAAATGGGATTTGCTAGAGAAATAAGTAGTAGAGTTATTTTTATGGATGGGGGAGTGATTGTTGAAGAGGGAACACCTCAAAATGTTTTTGATAATCCCCAAAACGAAAGAACAAAAGCTTTTCTAAGCAAAGTATTATAATGATTTTAGGTAAAACTAAAATCATTTTTATTTTGTCTACCTTTTTTTACATCTTTTTCAAATAAATAGTATTATGATATTTTAATGAGGTGAAGTTATGAACAAATACTTAAATATCATTATAATATCATTCTTTTCTATTTTAACTTATCAATATAATTTGGGATTTAGTTTATATTTGCCAATTGTTTTATTTTTCATAAATTATAATTATAAAAGTTTAATCTTAATTCTACCTATTAGTTTTCTTTCTTTGTTTTTTATTGATTCTTCCTCATGGATATATTTATTGGGATTAGATATATTTTTAATAATTTATGCATTATTTTTGTCTAAAAGAAAGAATCAACTAATTGATTTAATCTTTATTTTCCTTATTAATATGTTATCTTTAATATTAATAGATAAAGATATTAATTATCGAGAAATTGTTATTTATTTGGCATTTAGTTTGCTTAGTTGTTTATTATATATGTATTTTATCTATAATGTTAGTGGAGTTTTTGCTAAACAAAATAGTTTTAGAAACTATGGGTTTATTGAAACAATAATGGGTTTAACAGTAATATTAGGTTCTTCAACAATCACTATTAATAATATTAATATTAGTTTATTTGTGGCGATGTTTTATATTATGTATATGTCCCAAAATCGCTATCACATTTTGTCAATATTTTTAAGTATTATTTCTATGATATTATTAAATATGGTTTTTAAAATTGAAGCATCTATTATTTTGCCATTCATTAGTGCCTTTTATATTTTTCCTGGTGTTTATGGTAGTATTATTCTTATTTGTTTTTGCTTAACAGGTTGGTTGATTAATTTTCAATATATTGATAGTACTATTTTATTAATATCAATTGGAGTAGCTATTTTATTTGAGATTTTAAAACATAGTATTATTAATATGAGCAATAGTCGCAATGAAATGGTTGAAGATGTTTATAATCAAGCAATATCAAATGTAAATAATGAAATTATTGGCTTTGCTAGTTTTTTAGATTTATATGCCAAAGAATTCTCTTCAACAAAATTCTATAATCAAAAAATAAGTGAAGGAATTACTAATCTTACCAAACATTATTGTGATAATTGCTACATGAAAAAGGAATGTTATGCTAAAAACAAAAATAGATTATATGCATATTTAAAAAATATGATTATTTATTCTAAAAGAAGTGATTATGAAAGTACAAATCAAGAATTAATTAGGTTTTTTAAAAGTTGTCCATATAGTATTGAAATGCGAAAAAGTTCTATGATCTTATATGAAAAACTAAACATTACTAAAGAAAGTAGTAAAGCTAATACTTTAGTAGCTGAGATTAATGGCGTTAGTAATATTTTAAGACAATATAGTGTTGATAATAGTTTGAAAAATGAATTTGAATATGAAATATTTTATGAGATAAAAAAAGCCATATGTGATTATGGTTTAGCTTTAACTTATTTTAATCCTCGAAAGATTTTAATTAATGATTTTTTAATTGAAATAGGTATAAGAGGAGTAGGTTTTAATGAAATGAAAAAAATATTGGAAAAGATTGGAGATAATTATATTACCAATAAAACTACTGTTGTTTTTAATAAAGTTGAAAGAGGAAGAACATATATGAATATGATTCCTAGAATCAACTATGAAATTGATTATGGATATGGAAGTATTGCACAAAGTGAAAATGGGGTGTGTGGGGACAACTTTTTAATCAAAGAATTAGCTAATTCTAAATTAGTTGCTGCTATAAGTGATGGTATGGGAAAAGGATACTTAGCAAGTGAAGAAAGTAACACTACTTTAAAATTGATTGATGAAGTAACTAATACTTCCGTTTCTACCACAACTTCCTTACAAATTCTTAATACTTTTTATTACATTCAAGATTATTTAGAAAAATATAGCACTTTAGATTTTGTTGAAATAGACAGAAATAAAGGAGAAGTATTGTTTTATAAAATGGGTGCTTCAACGTCCTATATTTTTCACAAAAATGGAAGTTTTGAAAAAATAGAAAATGAGAATTTACCTTTTGGAATTGAAGAAGCTATAGAAACAAAGAATTATAACATATGTGATAATGATATTATAATTATGAGTAGCGATGGTGTTTTTGAAAACATGGAAAATGAAGAAGATTTACAGGTTTATATTCAAGGGATAATGCATATGAGTCCTCAAAACATTACTTATGAAATACTAAAATATGTAAGAGATCATCAGAAAAAGGCTGATGATGATATGTGTGTAATAACTTTAAAAGTTATTGCTGTTAATTGAATTGGCTTTTTTCAATAGGACCTTTCCAATGAATAAAGCCATCAGAAATGTTTATAGCTTTGTAGTTGTTTTTTAAAAGCAATTCGGTACACTTTTTACTTCTTTCTCCTCCTTCACATATAAGTAAATATGTTTTGCTACTATTTAAGTAATAATAGTATTTTTGCATAAACATTTCATAAGGTATATTATATGAATTGGGAATGTGTCCTTTGGAAAAATCCATTCTATTTCTTAAATCAATTATTACATAATCATAATTTAAATAATATTTAGTAAATAATTCTTTGCATGTTATGCTTTTCATTTTCATCACCATTTAATTATATTCATAAAAAAACAAAATAGACATTATTATAAAAACTTTTCGAAAAAAAGTTAACAAAAAAAGATCTTCATGTTATAATTTATTTGGAGATAGTTAATATGGAAAAAGATACTCGTATTTTTGACTATTTATTTTTAGGTAAGAATGCTCCTTTTAAAAATAAATGGTTTAATAGTTTTATCATAAAAACTAATTCATATGGAGAATATGATAATATCATCGATATATTTAAAGAATTATTTGTTAATTGTTTATTTGTTAATAATGATGATGAATTAATTGTTATATATTTTCAAGATATAGATTTTAATATTAAAGATGTTATTGCTTCTTTAGCTGAAGACTTTTCAATTAATATTCTATATTTATCTTTCCCTAAATTATTCACAAAAGAAAATATGTTTAGTAAATGGTATGAATTATATAATAGATGTTTATCAAAAAGAAAACAAGGATATTATGAGACAAGTGATTTAATATTAGAAATAATTGAAAATAAATTAATGGATATTGATGATGTAAAGAAAATAGTTTTAGGAAAGATATTAAATGATCCTCAAAATGAAATTTTAATCAAAGCAATGTTTGAAAACAATCTTAATGTTATCAAAACATCAACTAGTATATATATGCATCGCAACACTTTAAGTCGTAAAATTAATGTTATTAAGGAAACAACCGGATTAAATCTTCGCAATTTTCAAGATGCTGTTGTTATGTATGTTTTAATGAGAACAAAATAATGTGCAATGTGCACATTGTTTTTTTATAGGAAAATAGATATAATAAAGTTGTAAAATATGTAACAATTATGGAGGAAAGTTATGGCAACAGTTACACTTACAAATATTAATAAAGTCTATGATGGAAATGTTCATGCCGTTGTTGACTTTAATTTAAAAATTAAAGATAAAGAATTTATCGTTTTCGTTGGACCATCTGGATGTGGAAAAACTACTACATTGCGTATGGTTGCTGGTCTTGAAGAGATTACATCTGGTGAATTAAGAATTGATGATGAAATCGTTAATGATGTAGCTCCTAAGGATCGTAATATTGCGATGGTTTTCCAAAGTTATGCATTGTATCCTCATATGACAGTATATGATAACATGGCTTTCGGTTTAAAACTTCGTAAATTTGGACGTGATGAAATCGATAGAAGAGTTAATGATGCTGCAGAAATTTTAGGATTGAAACCATATCTAGATAGACGTCCTAAAGCTTTATCAGGTGGTCAAAGACAACGTGTAGCCTTAGGTAGAGCTATCGTTCGTGATGCTAAGGTTTTCTTAATGGATGAGCCACTATCTAACCTAGATGCTAAACTACGTGTACAAATGAGATCAGAAATTATCAAAATTACTGAAAGATTAGGAATTACTACTATTTATGTAACCCATGACCAAATCGAAGCCATGACAATGGCATCAAGAATCGTTGTTATGAAAGATGGTTATATTCAACAAGTAGGTACTCCAAAAGATATCTATGACAATCCTAATAATATCTTTGTTGGTGGATTTATTGGTACACCTCCAATGAACTTTATTGAAGGTATGGTTAAAGATGATGGTTACTTTGAAGTTGGAGATCACAAATTAGGTGTTTCTCGCTTAAAAGTTAGTGAAAAGAGCATGAAGATCTTAGAAGAAAATCATTTCATTGAAAAACCAATTATTATGGGAATTCGTCCAGAAGATATCCATGATACTCCAGAATTATTTGAAAAATATAAAGATTCAAAAGTTAAATTAAAAGTTGATGTTGCAGAATTATTAGGTGCTGAAACTAACATCTATGCAATAATGAATGGACAAAGCGTTGTTGCTAAAGTTGATGCAAGAGTAGATTTACATGCTAATGATGAAGTTGAACTTGCATTCAATATGGAAAAAGTTCATTTCTTTGATCCTGAAACTGAAAACAGAATTAAGAGATTATAATAATTATGTACATTAAAAGTATCCTTCGGGGTACTTTTTATTTTTTTCAAAAACAAAAAGAAAAAAATGTTGTATAATAATAAAAAAGAGGTATGTTATGGAAATAGTTTATATAGAGGATATGCAAGAATTATCAATGATTAAATATGTTGATAAGATAGAAATTGTTAATAAAAAGGTAAATAAATGTATTGATGAATTATGCATTAACTTTCTTTCAACAATGCAAGGAAGAATAAAATCATTGCAAAAGAAATTTGGCTTAAAATATAATGTTCCTATTTATATTAATGAAAATAATATTTTATTTAAAATTATGGATAATCATAAAATATATTGGATTAACTATTTATTAGTTGATAAGATATATAAGAGTGATAAAATAATGATAATTTTTAAAAACAGTGATAAAATAGTTATTGATGGAAATTACCGAACAATTATTAATAATTATAGGAAAGTCCATAATATATATTTGAATATAAAAAAATAATATAGTTGTGTACTTTTTTTAAACAATATGGTATAATATATAATGAAATTTTTAGTAATTCATAAAAGACCAAAATGCAAATGTCGTTAAACTTGATGCATATGGCTTCCTATAAGATTGTTTATTAGGTAGCAACTTTAAAGGAGAAATAATGATAAAATGAATTTATTTTTATCGTTTAGTTTTGAAAACTTTTTAGAGTTTTTTAAAAATTTCGCCAATGATAATAAAATATTGATAATACTTATTACTATTTTTCTTCCGTTTCTTGAAGCTTTAGTTCCCATGCTTCCTCTTATTGGAATTGTGGGGTTTAATATGGCAAGCTGTGGGAGCGTTTATGGAAGTACTTTCGGGGCAATAATTGGATTGATTTTATCAATTGTTGGCTCAGCATTGGGAATGTTTTTTGTTTTTATAGTAATTAGAGATTTAATTGGGAAAAGATTTCGTGATAAAATTAAAGATAAGGAAAAAGTTTTAAAAGCTGTCGAGTGGATTGAAAATCGATCAAATACTTTTATGATTTTGTTTTTATCAAATCCCTATGTTCCAACATCTATTTTCAATTATGCTATGGCCTTGACAGGCTATTCAACAAAGAAATATTTAGTTATCGTTATTATATCTCGAATTATATGCGTTAGCTTATTAGGTGCTTTAGGATTGATATTTAATGTTGGTGATAATCCACTAGCAATTTTATGGATTTGTTTAATATATGTAGCAATATATATAATTATTTGGCTTATAAAAAAATATATAAAGATTAAAAAGGAGAAAGAAAATGAAAAAAACAATTAGAGATGTTGACCTTAAGAATAAGGTTGTGTTAATGCGCGTTGACTTTAATGTGCCAATGAAAGATGGAAAAATTACTGATGTTAACCGTATTGTTCAAGCTTTACCTACAATTAAGTATGCTTTAGAGCAAGATGCTAAGGTTGTTTTATTGTCTCACTTAGGAAGAATTAAAGAAGAGTCTGATAAAGCTCAAAATACTTTAGCTCCTGTTGCTAAAAAATTAGAAGAATTATTAGGTAAAAGTGTTAAATTTGTTCCAGAAACAAGAGGAAAAGCAGTTGAAGAAGCTGTTAAGAATATGAAATCTGGAGAAGTTGTTATGTTAGAAAACACACGTTTTGAAGATTTAGATGGTAAGAAAGAATCTAAGAACGATCCAGAATTAGGTAAATATTGGGCATCACTTGGAGATGTATTTGTTAATGATGCTTTTGGTACTGCTCATCGTGCTCATGCATCTAATGTTGGTATTGCAAGTAACTTAGATACAGCAGTTGCTGGATTCTTAATGGAAAAAGAAATTAAGTTTATCGGTGATGCTGTTGATAACCCTGTTAGACCATTCGTAGCTATTTTAGGTGGAGCTAAAGTTAGTGATAAAATTTCTGTAATTGAAAGTTTAATTAATAAAGCTGATAAAATTTTAATTTGTGGAGCTATGGCTTATACATTCTATAAAGCTTTAGGATATGAAGTTGGTGAATCTAAATGCGAATTAGATTTTGTTGAATTTGCTAAAGGATTATTAGACAAAGCTAATGGACGTATTGTTTTACCAGTTGATACAGTAGTAACTAAAGAATTTGCTGAAGACGCTGAAAGTGAAGTAGTTCCTTCTGATAAGATTCCTGCTGATAAGATGGGATTAGATATTGGACCAAAGACATTAGAATTATTTGCTAATGAATTAAAAGGTGCTAAAACAGTTGTATGGAATGGACCTGCTGGTGTATTTGAATTTGAAAAATTTGCTAAAGGTACAAATGGAATTTGCACAATTTTAGCTGGATTAAAAGATGCTATTACTATTATTGGTGGTGGTGATAGTGCAGCTGCAGCTATTAAATTAGGATTCGAAGAAAAATTTACACATATTTCAACAGGTGGTGGCGCAAGCTTAGAATATCTTGAAGGTAAAGAATTACCTGGTATTGAATGCTTAGAAGATGAAGAATGTCATTGTGGACATTGCCATCACGATCATAAATAAGGAGAATAGATATGAGAAAACCAATTATTGCTGGAAACTGGAAAATGTTTAAAACACGCGATGAAGCATTACAATTTATTTTAGCTGTAAATGAGCAATTGCCTAGTCGTGAGAAAGTTGATAGTGTTATTTGTTCACAATTCACTGTCTTAAGATGCCTTGTTAAGCGTCAAGGTGAGAACTTAAGAATCGGTGCTCAAAATATGCATTTTGCTGATGAAGGTGCATTTACTGGAGAAGTAAGTGGACAAATGTTAAAAAGCATTGGTGTAAGCTATGTTATTATCGGACATAGTGAAAGAAGAGCAATGTTTAATGAAACTGATGAAGCAGTTAATAAAAAATTGTTAAAAGCTTTTGAATGTGATTTAACTCCTATTCTTTGTGTTGGCGAAAGTCTAGAACAAAGAGAAGGTGGCAGAACTGAAGAAGTTATAGGTAAACAATTAGAACTTGATTTAGCTAATTTAACAAAAGAACAAGTAAAAACTTTAGTAATTGCTTATGAACCAATTTGGGCAATTGGAACTGGTAAAACAGCTACAAGCCAAGTTGCTGATGAAACATGTGGATTCATTAGAAAAACAGTTGCTAAATTATTTGATAAAGCAACAGCTGAAGCTATTCGTATTCAATATGGTGGAAGCGTTAAAACATCTAATATTGATGAATTAATGAGCATGCCTAATATTGATGGTGCTTTAATTGGTGGTGCAAGTTTAAAAGCTGATGATTTTGTTACATTAGTAAAAGCCGCAGTTAAATAGAAAATATGGTGGTAATATTATTACCACCCTTTTTAATGAAAAAAGGTTTGACTTTTATAACAAAATAGTGTATAATAACTAAAGTGTGTAGTCAAATAGACAGCAGCACTTGAAAAAAGTTTGTGAAATGAGAACTACCTGTAGAGGAATTAGTAGTCTTGCTGCAAGATGAAAATTAAATGATTTCTTTTAGCATACTTATGTTCAAGTCCAAAAAATTTATAGGAGGAAAAAATATGTCACGTTACACAGGTTCTTCTTGGAAAGTTTCAAGAAGATTAAAGTATTCTATTTCTGAAACAGGAAAAGAATTAGTTAAGCGTAATACTGCTCCAGGTCAACACGGTGCACATCGTGGAAAAATTTCTGAATATGGAACACAATTACAAGAAAAACAAAAAGTTCGTTTTACTTATGGAGTTAGCGAAAAGCAATTCAAAAAGATTTTCGCTTTAGCAAGTAAAATGAAAGGTAAACATGGTGATAACTTCTTAATTCTTTTAGAATCAAGATTAGACAACGTTGTTTATCGTTTAGGATTAGCTTCAACTCGTCCTCAAGCAAGACAATTAGTTAACCATGGTCACATTACAGTTGATGGTAAAAAGGTTGATATTCCATCATACTTATTAACACCAGGTCAAAAAATTGGTGTTAAAGAAAGCTCAAGAAATTTAAAAATCATTCAAGAATCTCTTGATTCAATGGTTTCAAGAAAAGAATATGTTTTCTTTGATCAAGCTGCAATGGAAGGAACATTTGTTCGCTATCCTGAAAGAAATGAATTCTTAGAAGATATCAAAGAAAATCTTATCGTTGAGTTCTATAATAGATAAAAAAATCACTTGTTTAAAGGCAAGTGTTTTTTAATAATTATAAATTAAAAAAGGCAACTGAAGATATAGTTACCTTTAAAAATTTTAGTTATTAACTAGTGCTTCAGAAATTGCTTTTGATAATTGATCAGCACAACTTGTAGATTTCATTCCACATGTATTTCCTGATAATAGTTCTTGAACTTTAGATGCATCTTGTCCTTCACATAGACGAGAAATAGCTTTAAGATTACCAGGGCATCCTCCATGGAAAACAAGGTTGCAGATTTTACCTTCATCATTTAAATCAAATTCAATTACTTTTGCACAAGTTCCTTGTGTTGTATAAGTATAATGTTTCATATATATCACCCATATATATTTTATCTTAAAAATAATAAAAATGCAAATAATATCTAAATAAAACTTTTCTAAAAGGTAAAAATAGTATATAATTATAATGGTGATAAAAATGTATTTTGATTATTCAGCAACTACTCCTATGGATAGTGAAATTTTAGATTTGTATTGTGATATTCAAAAAAAATATTTTGCAAATACAACTAGTTTGCATTCTTTAGGGCAAAGAAGTAATTATTTATATGAAAAAGCTAAAAGAGAAATATTAGAAACATTGAAAGTTAAAAATCATGATATTATTTTTACATCCAATGCAACAGAAGCTAATAATTTATCAATCTTAGGATATTTATCTAAATATTCAAAAGGTAAAGTTATCACAACAAAAATAGAACATCCATCTGTATATGAAGTTTTTAAACATTTGGAGAATAATGGTTTTGAAGTTTGCTATTTAAATGTTGATGAGGCGGGAATAATAAATTTAGATGAATTAAAAAAGGAATTAACCAAAGACACATTGCTTGTATCAATTATGTGGGTGAATAATATTGTTGGTAGTATTCAACCAATTGATAAAGTAATTGAAATATTAAAAGAATTTCCTAAGACAAAGTTGCATGTTGATATGGTTCAAGGATTGACTAAAATTGTTCCTAATTTTGATATGAATGATATTGATATGTTTACTATGAGTACTCATAAGATATATGGCCCTAAGGGAATTGGAACTTTGATTTATCGAAAGAATATTGAGATTAGTCCTTTTTTATATGGATCTAGTGCTCAAAATGGGCTTAAACCGGGAACTTTTGATTTAGGACTTGTAGCTTGCACTTGTCGCGCTGTTAAAAAGTATTTCCCTCAAACGTTAAATAATTATAATTATGTTAATAAATTAAAAGAGAAATTAATTGAGGGAATTAAGAAAATAGATAATATTCATATTAATAGTATTAATGGTAGTCCATATATTATTAATATATCTATTCCTAATATAAATGGAGAAACAATTGTTCATCAATTAGAACAAAAAGATATATATGTATCAACTGGTTCATCTTGCTCATCCAAACTAAAGAAGCCAGAAAAAACTATTTTAGCAATGACTAATTCGATAGATTTGGCAACATCTTCTATTAGAATAAGTTTATCCCATTTAACAAAAGATGAGGAAGTTGATAAGCTATTGATAGCGTTAGGAGAAATAAAAAAATGATGGATTTAATATTGGTTAGATATGGAGAAATGACTTTAAAGAAAAAGAATTATCGTCAATTTCTTCAAAGAATAAACGATAATATTAAACATAAATGTAAAGATTTAAAACATTTGCGTTTCTTTAATACTGATTATCGTTTCTATATATATTTAAATGGAGAAGACCCTCAAGCAGTTATTGATATATTAGATACTGTTGTTGGGATATCATCATATAGTTTATGTTATCAAACAACCTCTGATTATGATGACATAAGTAGATTAGCAATTGAAATAATTAAAGAATATAAGAAGGATAAAAAGGCCACATTTAAGGTGGAAACTAATCGCGCTAATAAGTCTTTCCCTTCAACATCCATTCAAATTTCTCAAGAGATTGCTAAAAGAATTCTTCCTAATGTAAAGGATTTAAGTGTAGATGTTCATAATCCTGACATTGTTTTAAATGTCGATTTAAGAACAGAAGGAACATATATATTTGTTGAAACGATAAAGGGATTAGGAGGATATCCTAGTGGAAGTGCTGGCAAGGGATTATTAATGATGAGTGGAGGAATTGATAGTCCTGTTGCGGGGTTTTTGAGTTTAAAAAAAGGTGTTGTTTTGGATTGCATTCATTTTGCATCTCCTCCATATACTAGTGATATGGCTTTACAAAAAGTTGTTGATTTAGTGGAGATTATTTCTAAATATACTTTAGATGAAAAAATCAATTTGTTAGTTGTTCCTTTTACGGAAATCCAAACAATTATTCATGAAAAGGCCAATCCAATATATTTAGTTACCTTGATGCGTAGAGCAATGTATAAAATAGCTACAGAAGTATGTAAAAGAAGAGGCATTGATGTTATTATCAATGGTGAAAGTATTGGCCAAGTAGCTTCACAAACACTAGAAAGTATGGTCGTGGTTAATGATGTTACTAACATTCCAATTATTAGACCTCTTGCCACATTCGATAAAGAAGAAATAGTTAGTATTGCTAGAAAAATAAAGACATATGAAACATCTATAAAACCATATGAAGATTGTTGTACAGTGTTCGTCCCTGAACATCCAATAATTAAACCTAAAATTAGTGATGTAATTAATGAAGAAAATAAATGCAATTTAGATGAAGCTATAGATAAAGCTATTAACAATATTCAAGTTATTCCTCTAAGTTGTGATAAAAAATATTCAGTATTTGATGATGATATAGATTTTTAATGCTTGGAAAAAATTGTCTTTAAAATTATTGTTTATAATTAAATAATTTGACAATAATATTATTGACAGGAGGTGAAAACAATGAACGGTTCATCTTATAATACAAGCAACAAGAACAAGTTAGTGGTTCCTGGTTCTAAAAATGCTATTGATCAAATGAAATACGAAATCGCTAATGAATTTGGTGTTAACTTAGGTCCTGACGCAACTGCACGTCAAAATGGTTCAGTAGGTGGAGAAATTACTCGTCGTTTAGTAAAACAAGCTCAATCTACATTAGGTTCAACACAAAATAGATAAATAAAAATGAAATGCTTCTTTTATGAAGCATTTTTTATTACAAAATATATGGAAAAATATAAAGAAATGTGATATCATATATTTATAAAAGAGAAGGAGTAATGAATATGCCTGATGAAAAAGAAAATATCGAATTAGAAGAAACTAATGAAGAAACTAATTCTATAAATGAAAGTGATGATGAAGATGACATTCTTTTTCGCTTAGAAAAGATTGATATTTTATTAGATAAAATAGATATGCAACTTGAGAATGTTGAAAAAGAAGATTTGGAATTAGAAGAAAATCAAAAAAAGCTTCAAGAGAGAAAAGAATTATTAGAAGAAAGAAAGGCACTAAATGCTCAATTAAAACTAGCTAAAAAAGGAAATAAAGAAAATAGTACAATTTGGGACAAATTAAATATTTTTTATATTGTTTATGGATTCATCGCTTTGTTAATGGTAGTATATCCAATAGGTCCTCGTATTAGTACTTTCTATCTTGACTTTGCTTTAAACATTGCTAAAAAGTTAATAGCTGGTTTGGAATTAAGTTCTGGTTCTTTACAAGTTATTTTTGCTATAATTTATTCATTGTATTATATTATTTTTGTTCTTATTGATTTAATTATTTATCATTTTATCAAAAAGAATAAAGTTAATTTTTGGACAATGATTATTAATATATCTCTTCATTTAATTGCTTCAATTATTTCACTAGCTATTTTATTGCCAACAATGTTATCATGAAAAAAATAGAATCAATTAATAATGAACATATTAAAGCTTTATATAAACTAAAAACAAAAAAGAATCGTGATGAAAATCAAATGTTTTTAGTTGATGGATATCATTTGGTAAAAGAAGCTCAACAATATTTAAAAGAAGTTTTAATTGTTGATGAAAAAGATGCTATTAGTGGTGTAGAAAATATCTTAGTCACTATGGAGATTATAAAAAAACTATCTTCAACAGAAACTCCTCAACCAATTATAGGAGTATGTCATTATTTTAAAGAAGAGATTGAGGCAGTAAATAGAGTATTACTACTTGATAATCTTCAAGACCCAGGAAATGTGGGGACATTAATTAGAAGTGCCTTGGGTTTCAATATGGATTTAATTGTCTTATCTAATGATAGTGTTGATATTTACAATGATAAGGTTATAAGAGCAAGTCAAGGAGCTATTTTTAAAATCAAAATAATTCGTAAAGATATTTGTGAAATGATAGAAATATTAAAAGATAAAGGTATTAAAGTATGGGGAACATCTTTAAAAAATGGCAAAGCTTTAAATGATTTTGAAAAAGTAAATAAATATGCTTTAGTTTTAGGGAATGAGGGAAATGGTGTAAAAGAAGCAATACTTAATAAATGTGATAAATGTATATTTGTAGAAATGGAGAAAAAACTTGAGTCACTTAATGTCGGTATTGCTGGAAGTATTATAATGCATTATTTTTATAGCAAATAAAATCTCTACTTTAAATATAGTAGAGATTTTTTTGGTTAATTCAGTAAGATATAAATTTCTTTAGGAAAAATTTACTAGAAAACTTGCATTAAAAAATTTTTTATTATATAATAATAGTAGGAAAGTATGATACAAGTGGAGATAAGAAAAAACATTAAAGAGATAAACTCCCTTGTATTAGGGAGTTTTTTGCTTATGCAATGGATAAAAATATACTTATAGCGAGAATTATGTTAAAGTTATTTTTATTTCAAAAGGGATTTATTTTTCTAATTTAGTTTTAAAGAAATTAAAAAGAAAGGGTGATTAATATGAAGAAAATATTTATAATTATTAGTTTATTTATTTTATGTTTTACTTTTGTTGGATGTAAAAATAATCACAAGAATGATAAATATGAATATTTTGAGGTAAGTGAAGAGCTTAAAAAAGA